>NZ_JBLRVZ010000012.1:248151-270172 GCF_048159505.1 Streptomyces sp. T028 | reverse complement strand
CGCGAACGGGTAGAAGGAACCTCGCTTGTACAGATACACGAGCGCGAGCGACCGCCCGTCGGGGTTCTCGAACGCGGCCAGCGAGCACAGCAGCTGCGGTCCGAAGCCGTTGATCTCCATGGCGCTGTTGACCGCGTGCAGGTCGTTGACCAGGGCGGAGAGGTCGTCGGGCGTGCGGTGGGAGAGAAGCCAGGAGTAGCCGTAGTCGTCGCGCAGGAGCTGGACCGGGGGACCGGTGCGCTCGGTGTCCGCGTCGAGGAGGGCCTGGACCTCGCGGTGCGTCTGTTCGAAGGCCGAGCCCTCCACGGTCGCGAAACAGACGGCGCCCTGCCCGGTCGGGGTGAAGCCCGTCGCCGCCTCCAGCGTCACCGCCGCAGAGGGCAGCGCGAACAGCTGATCGAGGTCGGGGGCGACCGGCTTCGTCCGGCCGAGCAGGATGTCCAGCAGCCCCATGCGTCAGCCTGCCTTCCCGGGGGTGGCCGCCCCACCCAGCTCGGCGGAGATCCGCCCCAGCTGGTCCAGCCGCTGCTGCAGGCTCGGGTGGGTGGAGAAGTAACGCTCGATGCCGGGCTCCTTGCCCGTCGCCGGGGTGAAGTAGAAGGCGTTGAAGGCCTGGGCCGTACGCAGGTCCTTGGTCGGGATCCTGGCGATGTCCCCGGAGACCTTGGTCAGCGCGGACGCCAGGGCCGAGGGCCGCCCGGTGAGCAGCGCGGCCGCCCGGTCCGCCGCCAGCTCCCGGTACCGGGACAGCGCCCTGATCAGCAGGAAGCTGATCGCGTACACGGCCGCCGACACCCCCATCACCGCGGCGAACACGACGGCGGTGTTCTGATCCCGCCGCCCGCCGCCGAACAGCTGCGAGTAGAACGCGAACCGCACGATCAGCCCCGCGATCACACCGAGGAACGACGCGATCGTGATCACGGCGACGTCCTTGTGCGCCACGTGCGACATCTCGTGCGCGAGCACGCCCTCCAGCTCCGCCGGCTCCAGCCGCCGCAGCAGCCCCGTCGTCACACACACCACCGCGTTGTCGGGATTGCGCCCGGTGGCGAACGCGTTCGGCATGTCCATATCGGACACGGCGACGACCGGCTTCGGCATGTCGGACATGGCACACAGCCGGTCCACGACGGCGTGCAGCTCGGGATACTCCTCGGGCTCCACGACCCGCCCGCGCATGGCGAACATCGCGATCCGGTCGGAGAACCAGAACTGCGCGACGAACATGGCCGCCACCAGCACGACCACCAGCAGCCACGACTTCAGCAACACGATCAGCGCGGCGACGAACGCCACGTACAGCAGCCCGAGCAGAAACATGGTGACCGTCATCCGCACGGTCAGCCCCCGGTCGCTCCGGAAACGGCTCCGCATCTGCATCACCCCGCAGGCAGTCAGGCACTCGCCCCAATGCCAGTGTGCACCCGCGCACTCCCATGAAGCGCTCCTGATCGGGCCTAGGAGCGGCAAAGGCTCAGCGCACCTCAGCGCACCTCGGCGTCGAGCAGCTGCCGTGCCCTGTCCAGCAGCTCGCCCACCTCCGTGACGGTCCCCCGCCGCCGGTCCACACTGAACCACCGTCGCACGGCCTGGCGGGCCGAGAGCCGCAGCCGCGCGTCCTCGTCGTCGACGAGCGCCACCGCGGCCCGCAGCCGGACCAGGCCCTCGTGCGTGTCCAGCAGCCGGTACGCGGCCAGCCGCACATGCCGGGGCCATCGCCCCGCCAGCCGCTCGCACAGCCAGTCCGCGTCCAGTGTCCGCGCGGACGGCAGCAAGGCCTCGGTGACCTCCCGTACGACTGCGGGCGCCGGATCGTCGAGCAGCGGCCGCAGCCGCCGTACGTCCGTCACGTCCAGGATCCGCAGCCCGGCCACGGCCCGCGCCCGCACGGCCGGAACCGGATGCCCGAGCAGCGGCCACAACACCTCGGCGTCGCCCCGCTCCCCGCACTCCGCCAGCCCGATCACGGCCCCCGGCGCCGGCCCGTCGGATTCGGCACACCGCTCCCGGTACCAGGGCAGCGGATCGATCCCGCCCTGCCGCACGACATACCGCGCACAGGCCCGCACCAGAGCGGACCGGTCGCCGAGAAACCCCACCGCCTGCTCCGGCCGCCCGGCCCGCCGCAACGCGGTGACCCCGGCGGCCCGCGCCTGCGGGCTGCGGGCGCCGAGCAGCGGTGCGAGTACGTCGTCGTGGTCCTCGCCCTCCGCCACGGCGGCCACCACGGCGTCCGCGCACAACGACTGCACGACGGCGTCGGTGTCCCGCGCGGCGGCGCAGGCCAGCTCGGCGGGGGAGAGGAGCCGCTGCTCCACCGCGAGGCGGTACGCGAAACGGCGTACCTCGCGGTCGGGGTCGGTGTAGAGCGGGGTGAGCAGGTCACGCGGGGCCGCGCGCAGCAGCCTGTCGGCCAGCTCGGCACCGAAGTCGCCCCGCTGCCGCCAGCCGACGCGCACGATCAACGGCAGCAGGGTCGCCGCCCGCTCCGCGTCCAGCAGCTCGCCCAGCCACCCGCGCGCCTCGTCGCGTACGGGCTTCGCCCAGTCGGAGCACCGCAGCACGAGAAGTGGCAGCAGCGCGGGATGGCTCCGGACCCGCCCCAGCACGGCCCCGCGAATCCGGCCGTCGCGGTGGCACAGGGCGAGAGCGAGCTGCGACTCGGTGAGCGGCGCACCGGACCGCAGGGCGGCGGTCAGCGTCCGTCCCCCGGTGCTGTGCTCCCAGGCCGGCAGGATGTACTGCGCGTAGTACCACTGGTCCCAGCGCACCCCCGCGTCGAGCTCCAGCCAGGCGGCGGGCACGCCGACGTCGAGGACGTCCCGCAGCTCGGCGCCCTCCGCCAGCAGCCGTGCCGCTGCCGCCCCCCGCCGCAGATCCACCTGCACGTGCACCCCCGATTACGGCTTAGTACGGCGCCTGGAACCGCGCGTACCCCAGCAGCAGGATCACCGCCGCCACGCACCCCAGCACGATCGCCGTCGAGACCCACGAGGACCGGCGCGGCCCGGCATGCTCCGGGTCACCCCGGAACGGGACCGGCTCCGGTGGGTTCTCCTTCCAGCGGGCGGCCAGCATCCGGGCCCGGGCCGAGGGCTCCTTGTGTTCGGCCTGGTCCGCCCACCTGAGGTCGAACTCCCGCTGGTCGTCGTCCTGTTCGGACATTCCCGTATCCCCCCGTCGTCTCTGCTCGAACAGCAGTGCCGGAAACCATACGACGGCGCCCCCGCCCTGAGAAACAGGAAACGGGGGCGCCGGCCCACTGAGGGGGCGTCGATCACACGTCGAAGTACAGCTCGAACTCGACACGGCATGCTGCCCACCTGCGCGCATGTTCGAGTCGCCCTGTCTGACCTGCGCACTCTCCTGTCAACGTCTGTCATCGTTTCGCACCGCCAATCAGGCTCCGGCGGAACAGGGACGGAACAGAGGGAACGCGCTCCGCCCCGGCTCCCTGGCCTCCCACCCCGGAGACACGACGGCGCCGCCCGGTGCTCGCAACACCGAACGGCGCCTTGATCCAGACCCCTCGGCACGACCAAGCACCAGGGAGCCAGACCCATGCAAGAAGCTACCCCCAACCCCACCCCCGGGCGCCCGGATGAGCTGCGTGAGCTTCTCGCGGCTGTCCTGGAGGCCCTCGACATCCCGTACGCCGCGACCGTCGACGCCGAGGACGCCTACCGGCGGACCCTCGAAGAGCGCGCCATGCACGCGAAGATCGCGCTCTGCAGCGTCCTCGAGGGCCACCCGCTCGACACCGAATGGACGACCGCCTACCTGCGTGAGCGGCTCGCCGAACACCCGCCGACCGGATACGTCACGGTCGACCAGGCGCGCGCCGCGCTCGCCGAGGGGAAGACCTGGGCGCAGGCCGTTCAGATGGCGGGCGGTGAGGGTCGATGACCGAGCGCCGTACCGTCACGATCGTCACGGCCGACCACGGCCAGGTGACCATCCCCGAACCGGTCTGGTGCCTCGGGCGGCACCAGGGCGGCGGGGCCTGCGTCGACATCACGCACGTGGGCGCCGAGCACGCGCTGACGCTGCCGACCCGCCGGGGCCCGGCCGTTCACCTGATCACCGCGCTGGAGGCGCGGCCGTACGTCACGGACTCGTTCCTGCGCGGTCCGTTCGTCGGCATCGAGATCGGCGGCGACTGGCATGAGATCGGACTCGCCGGCCTGGAGCGCATGGCCTCCGAGCTGGAGGCGCACGCCGAGCAGCTGCGCGAGCGCGCGCGGGAACTCGCCGTCGCCCTCACCGAGGGAGGTCCCCGGTGAGCCGTCCGCCTGTGTCGGTGCGCCGTACGCCCGACTTCGATGAGGACCTGGCCGTGCTCCAGCGCGGCGGGCTCAGCGCGAGCGACGCCGTGCGCCAGGCCGTGCGACTCATCGCGCACGCGCACCGCACCGTGGACGAACTGACCGAGCGCAACGGGCAGCGGCCGGTCTCCCTCTCCATCCACGTCACGGCCCTGACCGGCCCGTATGACGTCTCGGAGGGGCGTCATACGGCCGAGCCCACGCCCGTCATACAGGGCGGTGAGGGGAGATGACGCCCTCCGAGGCTCGCCGCTTGGCGGCCGTTGAGGAGCAGCTCGCCGCCGTCTCGAGGGAGCTGCGCGCCACTCGCGCAGAGCTGAAGGTTCTGCGGGCCCTGCTCGCCGAGGAAGACCCCGAACTGGCGCGCGCCGAGCAGGACGCGGCCAGGATCCTGGAGGAGATCCGGGAGCGGCCCCGCCCGCAACTGTGCCTCATCGAGGGCGGCCGGACCGACCGGCCCCGGCAGGCTCCCGGCCACGACCGGCACGGCTTGCACGCGGTCTGAATCCATGACGGGTCGCCCTCTCGCCAGCGGGAGGGCGACCCGCACCATTACACAACGCGTGTGTATAGTGGAGTGTGTAAGCGTTACACAACTTCCTGGGGTTCCCATGCGGATGAACATCTCCGTCCCTGACGAACTCGCCGAGCAGGTACGCGCACGCGACCTACCTATCTCGGCGATCTGCCAGGACGCCCTACGCAAGGCCGTCGACCGGCACCACGTCAAGGAGAACGTCATGAGCGACATCGCTGCCGTTGTCGAGCGCCTGCGCGGCACGATCGACGACGCCGCTCGAGAGAAGCGGCAGGAAGGCCGCGCGGACGGCATCCGCTGGGCCAAGGAGTACTCCACCGCTGCCGAGTTGGAGGAAATGGCCTCCTACCAGGGGGGCGGCGGGGACCTCACCGATCACACCTTGCTCGCCTTCCAGTCCGACAAGACCAACAGCCCCGACAGCTACTTCGCCGTGCGGGTGGACGTCGAGGACCCCTACTGGGAGGCGTTCATCGCAGGCGCGGCCGAGGTCTGGGACGTGGTTGCGGAGCGGCTGCACTGGAAGGGCCCCGTCGACCGCAGTCGCGACTGGTAGGTACCGCAGGCTGGCGAGGCCCGGCCTGTACGCGGGTGGGCAGCGGAAGGCCCCGCCCATCTGCCACGGGGGGAGGCAGACGGACGGGGCCGCTGAGGGGGCGCGCCTCGGGCTACAGCAGGCGGGCGACGGCTTCCGGCAGGAACAGGTCGCGGGCGCGGTGTTCCGCCCACAGCTCGCCAGGGTCGCCGTCGTTGCGGGCCGCGTACCCGGGGCAGCGGTCACAGCCTCGCGTGTGCGGGGCGGGGATCTCGTCGGGATGGTTCTCCACGATGTGCCGGGCGACGGCCAGTTGCTCGGTGAAGCAGCCCGCGTCTGCGGTGACCTTCCTGCCGAGGGCGCGCAGCAGCCGCCAGCACTTGCCGCACCCCCACATGAAGGGGGCCGGGGGTGGCAGCGGCTGTTCGTCAGAGCTGCACATCAATCTCTCCTCGATGGGCCCGCCCCGCCGAGCTCTTCCGGAGACTGCGGCGGGGCGGGCGTCTTGGACCCTTCCCGCCGGCGTCTTGCGGGACACCGGCGGGAAGGGCGTACGGGGCGCGACCCTGACCCTGCGGTCGCCGTGGGGGTGCGTCAGTGCGGCGTCCGCGCCAGCACCAGGGCGAGGACGGCGGCCGTGACCGCTAAGGCTGGTCGTCGCCCAGCAGGTGCTGCGCTGCCGCGATGAAGCGGGCCACGGTCAGCGGTGCGCCGAGCACGGCGGCGGACTCCATGGGCACCGACCAGTACGAGTCGAGGGTGCGGGGCTGCGTCCGCTCCAGGTCAGGCACGCCGAGCATCGATCCGCGGCCCAGGACGTCAATACCCATCAGACGCCAGTCGTCCGCGGCGTCGTTCCAGGACCGGTGCACGCTCGCCGGCAGGAGCACGTAGTACCGGCGGTGGCGCGGGTCGCAGATGACGGGGGCTCCCCCGAGGGCATCGTTGAGGACTGCGTCGATGGCGGCGGCGGGCAGGCGCTGGGCGCCGGTCACGGCGAGCACGAGCCGCGCGGGCAGGCGGACCGCGCAGAACAGTGTGCCCAGGGGCAGCATGGCCACACCGGCCGCCTGCCACTGGTCCCGGCCCTTCTGCGGGTCACGCAGCGTCGACAGCAGCCAGTGTTCGGCAGCCAGCCGCCGGTCAGCGCTGGAGTGCACCAGCACGCCGGGGGCAGGTTCGACCGGGCGTAGTGCTGTGGGACCTGCGGGGGTTGTACGGTGCGTCACGTCGACTCCTAACCAGTCGGCCACGCCCCGGGACCGTCGCGAGCGGTTGCCGGGGTTCTTCGTGGGGTTCGACCGTAGGAGCAGCGCGAACAAGGTGGGGGCACAGATTGTGCCCCCACCTTCATGCGGCCAAAAGGCCGATCTTCACGGCCAGTTCGGAGGCGCGGCGGCGCCGGGCCGGATCCTTCGACTCGGCCTCCTCGAGGACGATGCGCTTCGCGTAGCCGTTGTACCGGATCGTCTCGGGAGCGGCTTCGTGCGCCTTCTCCAGCGTCGCGAGCGCCACGTCTGGCTGTCCGTCCAGCTGGAAGCCTCGAGCCTCCTCGATGCGGTGCCGGGCCCGGCGCGGCCTCGAGGGGATCGTGACGGCATCTGCGCGGGCGGCCTGGCGCACGGACTCGCCGCCCTGGTGGAGTTCCACGGCAACGGTGACGGCGTGCGCGCCGATGATGGCGCGCGAGAACGACGTCACCGGGTGGTAGTAGGTCTCGGGAAGCTGCTCGGCCATGGCGCGTGCGCGGTCCCAGTACCGCCATGCCGTGCCTGTAGCGGCGCGCCGTGCGGCGGTGTACCCGGCCTCGAAGGTAAGCGCGCCAGTGATGGCCACCACGTCGTGCGAGGCATCTGGCAGGAGCGGTTCGAGATACGCCAGGGTCTCGAGGTTCACGGCGTCTGCGGCGTCGAAGTGCGCTGGGCCGGCGTCGCGGTGAGCCTGTGTGGCCAGCCATGCGGCTACGCCGATGGCGTGCGGGTCTTCGCTCTCCTGGGCGGCGATCAGTCCGCGCTCTGCAACTCGCCACAGCAGGGCGGCATCGGGCTGGTAGGCCACGAAGAACTGGGTCAGTGAGTAGACCTCGGCGAGGACGGCCTGAGCCGCTCTGCGGTCCGAGGCTGCCTCGGCCTGCCGTACGGCGAGCTGGGCGTCACGGATCAGGTCCGGGAGCAGGGTGCCGATCACCTCGCGGTGGTTCGGCGCCGAGTGCCGCGCCTTCCAGGCTGTCGCGAGCCGCGCCTGAAGATGCGCGGCCGGGGGTGCCTCGCGCTGATTGGTCAGTGGGAATGCGTCGACCGCGGCCTTCACTGCGGCGAGGCGTGGGTGACCGGGGCCGGTGAACAAGTCGACGTGTACGGATTGATCCCCGGTGAGGTCCGACAGATCCCGCACGCGCAGCAGTTCGGCAATGTGCAGGATCGTCTCGAGCTTGGGCGTCTTCAGGCGCCCGCTCTCGATTCCCTTGACCCAGGACCCGGATTTGCCGAGCAGGCCGCCCAGCTGGTCACGCGTCATTCCCTTGCGGGTGCGCAAGATCTGGAGACGTTGTCCGAACACCAGCGGATTGGCGTACGGGTCCGGGCTACCATCTGAAGGCGACACGGCCTTGCCCCTCTCTGAACAGCTCGACACTGTCAGGGTAGGGGTAGGGCCGTTCTCGTGTGAGAGATCGGCTGTACGCCCGTCTCCGGCCCGTTCCCCGGGCGGCGATCCCCTGCGGGTACGCGGGGGCCTGATGGGCCGGGAGCCGCCAGCGGAGGACGCGGGGGAGCACACTGGGGACATGCGCACCTCGACGCCGACCGGCCGTGACGGCCGCGATCTGGTGCCGACCGAGTCGGCCGCCTACAGCATCGGCAAGACGCCCAAGCAGTTCCGCGACTGGGCACGCCGGCGCGAGCTGCGACCGGCCGCTTTCGAGCGGCCTCCGGGGCGCCGGGGTCAGGCTCTCGCCCTGTGGGACCTGGCCGACATCGGTGACGCCGTACGCGCAGCCTCCGGCGCACCCTGAGCGGTCTCTACGGCGGTGGCCGGTGTAGCACCCTGTGCGGCTCCTCCTGCTGGATCCGCTCCCACTCCCGCCGGGTGAGGCCGTGCATCGGCCACGCCACCAGGCCGCGCACGGCCAGCCACGCATCCCGACCCTCGGACCACCGACGGAGGGCCTCGCCCAGTGCCCACACGAACCGGTCGAAGTCATTGGTGTCGTACTCGGGCGGGATGGGATCGCCCGTACGCCACGCCTGCCAGTCACAGTGCCAGAACCACTCCGGCGGCTCGGCGTCCGCATGCTGCGGCTGGCCCAGGCCTGCCCGCGCCGCGCGCCGCTGCGACACCATCACGCGCCCCTGAGCGGCACCACAGGGGCCGGGGCGTGCTGCTGCTCGGGCAGCTGCCAGCCGAGCGCCGCCATGCCCTGAGGCGTCAGCCCCAGCCGGTCCGACAAATGTCTTGCCTCCTGGGCATGCCATGCGCTCGCCTTGCCGATCAGAATGCTGTGGCAGTGCACGACGAACATGGCCACGACCGGGATGAACGAGTCGTCCCACTCGTTCGCCTGCGGGCCCGTCCACAGCTCGTTCCACGTCTGCCGCTCGGCCTTCAACCAGCGGCGGCCCGGCGGTAGATCCGGCACCGGAAGCTCACACGTCGGCGGCAGCACGACCAGGCGGCGACTCCCGCCAGCCCGCTCGCTCGCCCGCGAACTACCGGCGCGGCTGCGGCCCTTCGACGCGTTCGGCAGCGGTCCGGGCATCCAAATCACCTCACTCTCGGTAGCTGGAGGGCCGGGACGTTGGGTCTATCTGGGATCACGAACAGAAAGCGCCCTCCCCGGCGGTCCGGCAGGAGATCGCCCTGGGGGGTATCTCCCCACCTCTGTGATCGTCGGGGGTGACGTTGAGTAGCGGGGGCGCGGGGGGGGNGCGGTCCGGCAGGAGATCGCCCTGGGGGGTATCTCCCCACCTCTGTGATCGTCGGGGGTGACGTTGAGTAGCGGCAGCGCGGTGGAGATCACGGCACCGCGCTGCCGCTGGTCTGTCACCGGTCGATGAGTTCGGGGTTGCTGTCGCGCCAGGCGATGGTCTGCTCTGCCGCGGTGGGCGCCCACACCTGCGCGCCGTTGTCGAGGAGCCAGTTGAGGCGGACGTGGAACACGCCGTGCCGCCACGGTGTGGCGAGGCTGCTGACTGGGCTGCTCGGGTTCCAGATGGGGCGCAGCTCCAGCGCGTTGGAGACTTCGGCGTTGATGCTGGCGAGTCCGGCCGGGTCTCGGGTTGGGGCGAGGCTGCGTCCGCGCAGGATGCGCCATGAGGTGCGGATGGACTGCCATCCGGTGTTCGCCTTGAGCAGTCGGCGGTAGGCCCGCTGGACACTGTCGGGCTCGGCATCCAGCGGCGGTATGGGATTGGGCAGGGCGGCGTATGAGCCGGCTGCGGTCGCGTCGGTCTGGAAGTCGGCGACGAAGCGGGCGAGCGCGGGCTTGATGTGGTCGTTGATGATGTCGTCCGCTGCACCCCCGGACATGGTGGTCACCAGCTCGGCAGTGAGGGCGGCGGCCCGGTCGGCGGTGGACTGCTGAGGGGCGTTGGCGTAATCGGCGGTGAGGCCTTCGAGCGTGGCGTAGCCGTTGTTCAGGTCGTTGGGAACGGTGTGCCAGCCGGCGCGGGCGGCTTGGATGAGGCTGCCGATGCCGCGCCGGTTGGCTTCGCGTAGAAGGGTGTGGGACACGTCAGGCTCCAAGGAGTCGGGGCGGCCGCGGTTCGGCGGCCGCCCGTGGGCGTGGCTAGGCGGGGGTGCCCGTGCCGGTGGCTGCGACGGGGCGCCGGACCTGTGTGGTGCGCCGGGCTTCCCGGTCGGCCTCCTCGAGGAGGCGCCAGAGCGCGTTGTGCTGGTCGGCTGTCGGCGTCCAGAACTCGGCCCCGTTATCGAGGAGCCAGCACAGCCGGGGGTGGGATGCGGTGCCGTTCCACGGCCAGGGCTCGTTGCCGGGTGTGCCTGCCCATCGCCAGGCGGGCACGACGTCGTTGATGTTGCGGACTTCCCCCAGGATGCTGTCGGAGCCGCGCGGGTCGGCGGACGTCATGCCGGCAGATCGGTCGTGCCGGCCGCCGCCGCGGAGCGCGGCCCACACACGGCGCAGCCTGTCGTACTGCTCGCACGCGGTGTGCACTCGGACGATGGCGGCGCGGGTCTCGTCGGGCAGTTCGAGCATCGCCAGGCTGGGCGTGATCTGGCGCCCCCATGGGCCAGCGGTGGCGAGGCTGGAGCGGAGATCGTCGAGGGTCTGGCGGATGGCGGGGGCGATGTGGTCGGTGATGATGCCCGCCTGCCCCCCGTACGGGGCGAGCCGCCAGATCCGCTTGGCTGGCTTCTCCGCGTGCTGCTCGGCCTCGAGGTTGAGCCAGCGGCCGGTGCCGCCCTGGCCGTCCTCGACGGCCTGCATGAGTTCGTCGTAGTCGTCTGCGAGGGCCTGGGGGATGGTGTGCAGGCCGGTGCGCGCCGAGTGGACGAGCAGGTGCGCGAGCGTCTCGCGGTAGTTGTCGGCGTAGTGCATGTGTGATCTCTCCTGTCGGGGGCTACGCGCCGGTCTTCAGGCCGTGGCCGCCGAGGGTGATCCCTTGGCGGCGGAGCTCGGCCTGGAACTCTTCGCGGGAGCAGGTGGCGTAGTAGCCGGGCGGCTTGGTCTCCTCCGGCTCCGGGTTGTTCGCGGCGGCCTCTTCGGCAGCCCGGGCGGCGGCCTCAGCCTCCCTCTGTTCCAGGGCGGTGAGGGCTTCCTGGATGTGCGGGGGGAGTGTGTGGCTGTGGGTCATGGCTTCTCCTGTAGGGGTCATCGGCGGCCGACCTTCGCGCGGAACGCCTGCCGTTGTTCTGAGTCGCGGATGAGGGGGCGGGTCTCGACGCGGACGATGTCGCGGATCTCCTGGTCGCCGATGAACACCCGCACCTCGGTGCCGCCGGTGCCGGCTGTGGCCCCTGCGGTCGGGCGCCCCCAGAGGGAGTTGATGGCGGCGGCGGACAGGCGTGTGCCCGCAGCCTGTACGTCGGCGAGGGAGTCGTCGACGCCGAGGACGACGCCGGCGCCGAACTTCTTGCCGATCTCGTCGCGGGCCCGCCGCGAAGGCGACTGGATTTTCAGGGCCTTCTTGATGGCCTTGATCAGCTTCTCGCCGAGCTTGTCCATCTCCGCCTGGAGGGCCTTCTCCTCGGCGATCAGCCCGGCGAGGAAACCCTTGCTGGCGTTCTTGCCCGCGTCATACATGGCGTCGGCGGTGGTGCGGCCGACGTTCGTGGCGAGCTTGGCTCCGGTCGCGGCCATCTGGTTGAGGGTCTGCAGCTCCGCGGCGGACGCACCCAGGAGCTTGCCGGCCAGGGCCCCGCCGGGTCCCTCTTCGATGACCTGCGCCAGGAGGTCTTTGTTCAAGCCCCTCTTCTGGAGGGTCTCGACGTCCTTCTTGAAGCGGGCGACGGTCGTCTGCTGCTGCCGCAGACCCGTGATGAGGTCTGCGGCCGTAGCGCCCGTGCCGAGCTGCATGAACTCCTTGACGCTGCCGGTCTGATCGGCCGCGAACTGCTTGGCAGCGGCGATCTGTTCGCGGACCTTGTCCCGGCGGGCGGCCATCGACTGGAGTTTGCGGCTGGCCTTGTCGACGTCACCGGCCAGCTTCCAGCCGGTCTTGCCGAGCTTCTTCAGGTCGGTGGCCAGCGCCTTGGACGCGCTCTTGATATCGGAGGCGGACTTGGTCAGCGCCCGCGAGAAGTCGCCGAAGTCCCCGGGGAGCTCACGGCGGGCGTTGATCTGCGACTGCGTGGGCTTCTTCTTGACGGTGCCGCCGCTGGCGTAGCCGACGAGGCCGCCGTCGGCGAACTTCATCATCATGTGGGTGCCGTAGCGGCCCCAGGAGTTGAGCGCCTGGATGAACCCGTCGGGGCCGAGCCCCGTCATACGGCCGCCCTTACGGACCGCCTCGGGCACCAGCACGCCTTCACCCTTGGATGCGAGGATCAGCTGGTCGTCGACCCGGGGCGCGTAGCCGGGGATGTAGAGGCCGTCGCGGGCGCGGCCGACGATGCCACCGAACGCGTACTTGGATACGTTGCCTTCGCCCGTCGCCGGGCGGCCGACGGTGTTGTACTGGGCGATCGTGACGCGGCGCGTGGTGATGGTGACGGTCTTGCTCCGAAGGGCGTCGATCGCCGCCTGCAACGCCCTGATCTGGGCCTGCTGCGCGCCCGTGGGCACGGTGATCGTGACCTTCTTGCCCTTGGTCCGGGAGATCTTGTAGCCGAGGTCTTCAAGGGCCCGCTGGCCCTCCTTCGTGAGAGCGTCGACCGTGATGGTCTTGCCCTTGGTGGAGCGGACCTTGCCCTGGACCGTCTCCAGATCCTTCATCGCGTTCTGGGTCTCCGCGATGATCTGCGTCGTCGTCTTCGGCGGCAGCTGGGCGTAGGTGCCGATCAGGTCCTGGATCTGCTTGTCGGTGAACCCGGCCTGCCTCATCGTGCGCTTCAGGGCGCCGATGCTGTCCTCCAGCACGGCGTTGCCGGCCTCGACGGACCCTTTCTGGTCGGCCACCGACTGCGCGTAGTCCTGGGCGGCCTTCGCCGAGTCGAGGAACGCGGACTTGACCGCGCGGCCCTTCTCCGACGTCACATCCAGGCTGGTGCCGTTCTCCTTGACTGCCTCCTTGAGGTCGTCAAGGGACTGCTCGAAGCCGATCTGCCCCTCAGCAGCCGAGATCGCGACACCGTTCAGCGTCTCGAGGGCATCCGTCAGCTGCTCGGCGGCGGTCCGCTCGTCGGCCATCTCACCCGCAGTCATCGCGGTGGCGTCCCCGAGCTCTCCTTCGGCACCCGCGGTGAGCTTGCTCTGCAAGCCGGCCTCCGCAACCGCCTTGGCGTAGCTCGGCAGCAGGCTGAGGAGCTTCTCCTGTGAGGTGCCGTGTTCCTCGGCAACCGCAGCGAGGGCGCGGAAGTCGTTGGCTGCTGCCTTGGAGTTTCCCGACTGCACGAGCTGGCTGAGGGCCTTGTCGACGGCCTCGAGGTCGACGCGCGCCCGGTCGAGGTCGGTGTTGCTGAACGGGTCGAGATCGGTGAAGAAGTCCTTGACCTTCTTCAGGGCGCTGGGGTGGGCGACGCGTGCGACGGATTCGCCAAAGCCATCGAGGTCTTCGCCGAACTGCTTGGTGAGTTCCCCGCTGACTTTGCCCGTCTTGCCGAGATCAGCGAGTGCTTCGGTCATCTTCTTGACGCTGGGCGGGGCCGCGGTGAACTGGTCGGCCAGCTTGCTGATCCCGTAGGTGATGGCTGCGAACGCGCCGAGGACGAGGCCCATCTTGCCCAAGGTCATCATCTGGGCGCGGACGACGGTGGCCGTGATACCCATGGCCCGCAGTTCGCGGCGCACCGCAATGATGCGCGGCAGGAGCAGGAGCATGGATGCGCCGGCCAGGCCGAGGGCGCCCACCAGGCCGGTCATGAGGCCCGCCACAGCTTGCAGCTCAGGGGGCAGGGCGTTGTAGGCGTTCACCGCCTTCGTGACCCACTGCACCATGTCCCGCAGAGCCGAGTTGGCCGCGCTCCCCGACTCGATCAGCGCGGATTCCAGGGCGGCACGCAGCAGCTTCAGGTCGCCGATCAGGTTGTTCATGCGGGTCATCGCGACGGCCTGCGCGTAGCCCTGGTCGTTGACGGCGTTCGTGTAGGTGCGCACGCCCTCGGCACCGTACTTGTAGATGATGTTCGCGGCGCGCACGGCGTCCGAGCCGAAGATGACGCCCATGGCCATGTTCCTGGCCTCCGGGGTGAGCCCGCGGAACGCCTCCTGCATGCGCCGCGACATCTCCTCCAGGCCCACGAACTGGCCGTTCGCGTCGTAGGCGGAGAAGCCCAGCTTGTCCATCGTGGCCTGCGCCTCTTTGGACTGCGGGGTGAGCCGCTGCAGCATCACCTTGAAGCTGGTGCCGGCATCCGAGCCCTTCAGGCCCTCCGCTGCGAAAAGCGTCAAGGCACCGACCGTGTCCTCGAGGGACAGGCCGGTCTGGGAGGCGACCTGTCCGGCCATGCGCAGCGACATGCCCATCTGGTGCACGTCCGTCGTGCTCTTGTTGGCCGAGGCGGCGAGCAGGTCTGCGATGTGCCCGACGTCCTTGCCCTTCAGCCCGAAAACGGTCATGGCGTTCGCGGCGATCTCCGCGCCCTCCGCGACGTCGATCTCTGCGGCGGCCGCCAGGTTGAGGGCACCCTTCAGCGCGCCTCCGGCAATGTCGGCGACGGAGACGCCGGCCTTGGCCAGCTCGTGCTCTGCCTCGGCTGCCTGCACGGCGCTGAACGCCGTGGTCTTACCTGCCTCCAGTGCGGCGGACCGCAGCTTGACCATCTCCCCGGCCGAGGCCTGGCTGACGGCCTTGACGTTGGACATGGCTTTCTCGAACCGGGCGGACGCGGCGACGGCGAAGCCGAACGCGGCCACCAGGCCGATGGAGGCGCCCTGAATCATCTTCAGGGTCTTCTTCTGGTTGTTGGCGACCTGGTTGAGGGATCGGCCGGCGTTCCGCATGGAGGTGCGGATGTCGGTCGAGGTGCGGGCCGACGTGCGGGACGCCTCGCCCATCCGGGCCCGGAACGCGGTGATGTCCGCGGTGAGGATGACGGAGACGGTACGGACTGCCATCAGACGCCCTCCCCACCGTCGAAGGCGCCGACGGCGTACAGGTCGTCGAAGAGGAGCGCGGCGGCAGCTTTCCGCCGGTCGCCGCTGTCGACGATGCGCTGCACGCGGCGCTCGTTGAGGAGGGCCTGATCGCTGTCGAAGCGGGGGCCGCCGAAGGCGCGTTCGATGGCCGCGTCCGCGGCGATGCGGGCGTTGACGCTGTCGATGGCGGCGGCGATGTTGAGGATGTCGCGGGCGGTGGGCTCGGCCTCCTCTGTGCGGTCGTCAGGCAGCATGCGCGGCCTCCTCGTCGAGGAGGTCCTCGATGCAGCGTCCTACGGCGTCGGCGAGGCGCGCAGCCACGCAGATGGGCGGCTGGGCGAGGCCGCGCTCGTATGCCGAGATCGTGTGGAAGCTGCGGCCGACGTTGAGGGCGAGCTGTTCGGGTGAGAGGCCGGCGGCGGTCCGGGCTTCGCGGAGCCGCTGGCCGGAGAAGTGCCGGGCCATCGGTGGAGTCCCTCGAGGAACGTGAACGCGAGCGCAACGGACCGGTCTTCAGTCTGCGTTGTCTCGGTTCCCCGTCGCGGGATGTGTGGGCCTCGCGTCGCGCGGCGGCCTGCTTCACCGTTCGCCCTTGCCGGCATCCTGTCGCCGTTGCGGCGCCCGGCCCGTTGCGGTCCGGGGGGATGCCCCTGGGGGCTAGAGCATGCGTTCTAGCTTCCGGCAACGGTACTACCGCAACCGCATTACGTGCCAGGTCTCCCACCATCACCCCGGGCCGAGCCGCGTGCCGTCGGGCTCGGCGGGTTCCTCGGGGCCGCGCTCCAGGGCGTCGAGCACCTCGGCGGCGGCCTGGCGGATCTCAGGCGGGAAACGGTGCGCGGCGAGCCGCCGACGCGCGGCGGCGAGGCTCGGAGCACCATCGAGGAGGACGGCGGCCACGCCCGCGCCCTTGCGCTTCAGCGAGCCGACCGGGGCGAGCCGTTGAGCCTCCCGGGCACGGTCGGCGAGCTGGGGCACGGCGCGCCTCATGCCGCCCTCCGCCATCGCAACGGCCGGAACTTCGCGCTGCGCGTCGCACCGATCCAGCGGGCGCTCACCCTCTGCTCGGCCGCGCGCCGCCGGGCGCCCTCGGCCTGCCGGCGGCGGCGCTCCAGGCGGAGACGCTCACGGTCGTCGTCCGCCTCGAGGGCGGTCCGTACGACCAGAGCGTGAAGGTCGACAGCGGGCGGGGGCTGCTCCTCGGTCACGGGGTCACTCCTTCGCGGGCTGGGGGGTCGGCGGTGAGGACGGTCAGCAGGCGCTCGGCGGCGTCCTGGAGCCGCTCGCCGTCGGGGAGTTCGAGACGGGGGCACTGGCCGCCGTGGACATCCCCGCACGGCGGCCGGTGCGGGGCACGGCAGAACACGGCCCCGCAGCCACGCACACAAGCCCGGTACCGGCCCGACTTCAGCGCACGGTCGCACACCGCGCAGCGGCGACGGATCATGCGGCCCCCCGAGCGGTGTGGTGACGGCAGGACGCGCGGTGCCGGTCGGGGACGCTCGCGGTGAACAGGGCGACGTCCCGGACGCCTTCGGCCGTACGGCGAAACCCGCACACGCACCGGAAGACGGCCGCCGGCGTGCGCACCCACCGGAACGCCTCCGAGTCGTACAGGCCGAACTCGACGTGGAGGCCCGCCAGCTCGGCTGGGCGCCACGCGCTCACCACGTCTCCTCGTGAGAGGGATGTCGGCGAGGACGCTCACACACGCAGGTGCCTGTGCCGCACCCGTCGTCCTTGTAGGGGTGGCGGCCACCGGCCATGGCGACGCTCTGCCGTTCGGCCGCCTGTCGGCCGTTTACGATCTTGCGTTCCTCGGCGATCAGCCGCGCCAAGTCGCCCTGGCGCTCCATCTGCGCCAGGTAGGCAGGAAGGTTCCGGACGTTCCCCGTGGCCTCGATCTTGTCGAGGATCTTCTTCGTCTCATCCTCGCCAGCACCCCACCCGCGCATCAGCTGTTCGGCTCGCGCGCGCGGAGACGTGTTCCCCGTATTCGTAGATCGTTTTCTAGAAGACGTACCACCGTGTGGCACGTCGGTAGGCGGTACGTCGGTGCGACCTGCGACAACGCCCGCTTGCCGAGATGGCACCGACGTACCGGCATGCGGCACATCGGTTGCGACCCCCGACGTGCCACCGTGCGGTACGCCGGTCCGACCTGCTGAAACACCCATATCCGCAGGTGGCACCGGCGTACCATCGCGTGGCACGTCGGTCCTCGGGACGTCGTAGACGGTCAGGACGGTGCCATGCCGACCGCCAGGTAGCGGCTCCCGGCTGGCCACGATGTAGCCGTGCGCCTTCAGCTCGGCGAAGGCGGCGCGGAAGGCGCGGCGTCCCTCGCCTGCCGGACCACGCGCGTCCGCTGCCTGGCGCCACAGCTCATCTGCGGTGGCTTCCCAGTCGTCGGGGCGGCTCAGCAGCTCGGCGAGCACACCCCGGGCCATGTAGCTCAGCCGGGCGTCGCGCACGGTGGCGTTGGGCAGCTGAACGAAGTCGGAGGTCAGCCGCGATCGGCGGATCTTCACCCGGCTGCGCCCCTCTGCGAGTGCTGGTCCATCACCACCCCGCTCCGGGCTGTCGAAGGCTGGCGAACCGTGCCCGTACGACGAGCCACTTCAGGCCCCGCTCGGCGTGTTGGCCTGAGCGTCCAGCCATGCCTCGACGTCATCCCACCGGGCTCGGAGGTGTCTGCCGACCTTGATGAACTTCGGGCCAGTGCCGCGGCTGGACCATTGGTACACGGTGTTGAGCGGTACGCCGAGGTAGTCAGCTACCTCCTGCGCGCTGGCCAGCGGGCGACGTGGTGCAGGGGCTGCCCGCTTCGGAAGCGACGTACGGGACATGCAGATCTCCGTCAAAGGGACGCAAGGTTCGGTCAGATCGACCGAACCGTGAATCAGCTTGCGGTTACCCGTGGACTTTTGTCAATGCGCCCCTTAGTTTTGTCGCTATGACCGAAGAGACGTTGGGTGTCGGGGCGGTAGTCGCCGACCAAGTACGCCGCTACCGATTGGCGCGAGGCTGGAGCGTCCGGAGGCTTGCTGAAGAGTGCGCACGAGTCGGAGCCTCGAAGCTGACGCAAGCGTCGCTCGCGAACATCGAGCGAGGTCAGACGGAGGGCGCTGGGCGGAGACCTCGCGAAGTCACAGTCGATGAACTGATGGCGCTCGCTGTCGCTCTCGGTGTGCCGGTGTTGGGTCTGCTGCTGCCCTTTTCCGAGGAGCGCACGGGCGGCGAGCTGGACACCGATGCGGATTCAGTCGCAGTGACAGCGGCCAACACCGTGGACTGGTACGCCTACGTTTCGTGGCTGATGGGCCGGTCCCTCCTCTCGCAGGACGCCAAGGAGCGCGGCACAAGCACCCACTGGCATGACTCCGTCGCACTCATGGACAAGGTGCGCGCGCACCAGGAGGCGCTGGCCAGCGAGCAGGAGTGGCACAACCGGAAGATCGAGTGTGAGCTGAGCGAACCGGGCTCGGAGAAAGCCAGGATGGCGGCATCCCTGCACCGTGAGGCCATCGATAAGGTACTTGGCTCGCTCAGCGAGCTTCTCGCCGCAGGTGTACGGCCGCGCCCCGTTCAGCCACGCATCGCTGAACTCGCGCGCGAGTACGCCTTGCCCCCAGACGTCCGGGAGTTCCTCGGCCTCGGGGAGTCGAACAGTGAGGCGGGGGACGGCGATGGCCAGGGTTAAGGATCTCTGGAAGGACCCGAGGCGCAAGGGCAAGGGCAAGCGGTGGCTGTCGGTGTGGATCGGGCCGGACAGCAAGGAACACTCGAAGGCCTTCACGAAGAAGGTCGACGCCGAACGCCACGGCCCGAAGCAGGAAGTCGATGTCTCCCAGGGAACCTACGTCGACCCGAAGGCGGCCCGCACCACGGTCGAGCAGTGGTGCGAGACGTGGCTCACCGGGTACGCGACGCGCAAGCCGTCGACTGTGCGCCAGGCGCGGGTGCACATCAACCGCATCGTGAAGGAATTCGGCGGCCTGCCGCTCGGGGCCGTCCGGCCCTCGCAGGTGAAGGCGTGGTGCGCGGGGATGCGCGAGGAAGGGCGCGCCCCGTCGTACGTGTACGCCTGCCACCGGCGCCTGAGCCAGATCATGGGCGACGCCGTGCATGACGGACTACTCGCGAAGTCTCCGTGCTCGCGACGCACCTCTCCAGGTGGCGGCAAGCAGCGGCCCTACGTAGCGACCACAGAGCAGGTCTGGGCACTGTACGACGCGTTTCCCGAGCGCCTGCGTGCCGCGGTCCTGCTCGGCGCGTTCGTCGGCCTGCGCGTCTCGGAGGCGTGCGGCCTGCGCGTCGGAGACGTCGACTTCCTGCGCGGCATCGTCCATCCGGCCGTGCAGTATCCGGCCGAGGAGCTGAAGACGGAGACGTCCAAGACGGCGATCCCGGTACCGCGGTCCCTGACTAAGGAGCTCTCCGGGCACATGACTGCGGGCTACAGCGGCGAGACCCTCCTGACCCACGACGCCGGCGTGCAGCTCGGTCCGTGGCAGCTGGAGCGCGCCATGCGTGAAGCCCGCGGGAAGGTGAAGGGCCTTCCCGCGGGCTTCCGGTACCACGACCTACGCCACTACCTGGCAAGCCTGCTGATCGCCTCTGGCAGTGACGTGAAGGTCGTCCAGGCGAGGATGCGGCACGCCTCCGCGAAGACGACGCTCGACACCTACGGCCACCTCTGGCCCGACTCCGATGAGTCCACCCGCACCGCCATCGATGCCGTGATCACTGCCCGGACGGAACAGGACCGGAACAGGGAGGACGCGCGATGACTGCGGCGCAGGTCAGCAGGGGTGCCAGGCTCACACGTCGAAGTACAGCTCGAACTCGTGCGGGTGCGGACGCAGCTGCAGCGGGGCGATCTCGTTCGCGCGCTTGAAGTCGATCCACGTCTCGATCAGGTCGGACGTGAAGACGTCACCGGCGAGCAGGAACTCGTGGTCGCGCTCGAGGGAGTCGAGGACGGCCGGGAGCGAGGTCGGGACCTGCGGGACGCCCGCGTGCTCCTCGGGAGCCAGCTCGTAGAGGTCCTTGTCGATCGGCTCGGCCGGCTCGATCTTGTTCTTGATGCCGTCGAGGCCCGCGAGGAGCAGGGCCGAGAAGGCGAGGTACGGGTTGCCGGAGGAGTCGGGCGCGCGGAACTCGACACGCTTGGCCTTCGGGTTGGACCCCGTGATCGGGATACGCATGGCCGCGGAGCGGTTGCGCTGCGAGTAGACCAGGTTGACCGGGGCCTCGAAGCCGGGGACCAGGCGGTGGTACGAGTTCACCGTCGGGTTGGTGAAGGCGAGCAGCGACGGGGCGTGCTTGAGGATGCCGCCGATGTAGTAGCGGGCGGTGTCCGACAGACCCGCGTAGCCGGCCTCGTCGTAGAACAGCGGGGAGCCGTTGCTCCACAGCGACTGGTGGACGTGCATGCCCGAGCCGTTGTCACCGAAGATCGGCTTCGGCATGAAGGTCGCGGTCTTGCCGTTGCGCCAGGCCACGTTCTTCACGATGTACTTGAAGAGCTGGAGGTCGTCGGCCGCGGCGAGCAGCGTGTTGAACTTGTAGTTGATCTCGGCCTGACCGGCGGTGCCCACCTCGTGGTGCTGGCGCTCGACCTTCAGGCCGGCCGCCTCCAGCTCCAGGGAGATCTCGGCACGCAGGTCGGCGAAGTGGTCGACCGGCGGGACCGGGAAGTAGCCGCCCTTGTAGCGGACCTTGTAACCACGGTTGTCCTCGAGCGCACCGGTGTTCCAGGCGCCGGCCTCGGAGTCGATGTGGTAGAAGCTCTCGTTCGCCGAGGTGGCGAAACGGACGCTGTCGAAGACGTAGAACTCGGCCTCGGGACCGAAGTAGGCCGTGTCGGCGATACCGGTCGACGCCAGGTACGCCTCCGCCTTCTTCGCCACGTTGCGCGGGTCACGGGAGTACTGCTCGCCCGTGATCGGGTCGTGGATGAAGAAGTTGATGTTGAGGGTCTTGTCGCGGCGGAAGGGGTCGACACGCGCGGTCGACAGGTCGGCGCGCAGCGCCATGTCGGACTCGTGGATCGCCTGGAAACCGCGGATCGACGAGCCGTCGAACGCCAGCTCCTCGTCCGGGTCGAACGCCTCCACGGGCACCGTGAAGTGCTGCATGACACCCGGCAGGTCACAGAAGCGGACGTCGACGAACTTGACCTTCTCGTCTGCGATGAACTTCTTGGCCTCGTCGGCGTTCTGGAACATCCAGCTCCTCCTACTCCCGGCCGTCGAGCCGGGGTGGTAGTTCGTTCGTGCGGCCAGTGCGGTGGCACACGCTGTCGTCGACCCTAGGGACGCGTGATTTCTCGGGCGTGACCCATTTGTTTCGCACAAGTTAACCGGACTCCGTCCGAATCACCCACCTGTCCGCATCGCGAAACGGGGGCAGTACCGTGGACGCGTGGACAAGAGGGAAGCAATCGGATCGTGGCTCTCGGGCCCCCGCGCGGCCGCTGAGGAAGCCGGTGTCGACTTCGGATACCGGGGCGAACAACTCGGCCTGCCGGAGGAGGGGCCGGGCTCGATCGCCCGCCCCGGCCGACGGCTCGGCGCCCTGGCCGTGGACTGGGGTCTGAGCCTGCTGATCGCATACAGCTTGATCACCGACGGCTACACCCCGTCCACCAGCAACTGGACCCTGCTGGTCTTCCTGGTGGTGAGCCTGCTCACGGTCGGTACGCTCGGCTTCACCCCGGGCAAGCGGATCTTCGGCCTTCGGGTGGTGGCCCTGGAGACCGGCACGGTCAACCCGCTGCGCGCGGCGATCCGCACGCTCCTGCTCTGCCTCGCCCTCCCGGCCCTGATCTGGGACCGCGACGGCCGCGGTCTCCACGACCGGCTGGCACGCACGGCCGAGGTGCGGATCTAGCGCATACCGCAGACATACGGCGAGGGGGG
>NZ_JBLRVZ010000012.1:0-248137 GCF_048159505.1 Streptomyces sp. T028 | reverse complement strand
CCCCCCTCGCCGTACAAGAAGACTCGTCAGCGCGCCTTCGGGCCGCCCTTCGGTAGGCGCATCCCCCGGGGCATGGGCCCCTTTGGGAGGGGCATATTGGTCATCAGGTCGCCCATGGCGCGCAGTCGGTCGTTGGTCGCGGTGACCTGCGGGCCGGTGAGGACGCGCGGGTACTTCAGGAGGGTGGTCCGCAGCTTCTTCAGCTCGGTCTGGCCCTCGCCCGTGCCGACGATCACGTCGTGCACCGGGACGTCCGCGACGATGCGGTTCATCTTCTTCTTCTCGGCGGCCAGGAGGGTCTTGACCCGGTTCGGGTTGCCCTCGGCGACCAGGACGATGCCGGCCTTGCCGACGGCGCGGTGCACCACGTCCTGGCTGCGGTTCATCGCCACCGCGGGGGTGGTCGTCCAGCCGCGGCCGACGTTGTCGAGCACGGCCGCCGCGGCGCCCGGCTGGCCCTCCATCTGACCGAACGCGGCCCGCTCCGCCCGTCGGCCGAACACGATCGCCGTCCCGAGGAAGGCGAGCAGGAAGCCGAGGATGCCCAGGTAGACCGGGTGGCCGATCAGGAAACCGATCGCGAGAAAGACACCGAGGATGAGGATGAAGACACCCGCGAGCACCAAGCCGATCGTCTTGTCGGCCTTGCGGGTCATCTTGTACGTCAGGGCGATCTGCTTCAGTCGCCCGGGGTTAGCGGCGTCCGCCGCGCTGTCACTTCTCGCCATGGCACGAAGTCTACGTGGCCCCGGAAGTGCCGACGACGGCAGTCCCGGGAGGGAAGCGGCGGGGAGCGGCGGGGAGGGGTGTGTGGGGTGGGGAGTTGGTGGAGCGGTGGGTCAGGAGGTGCGGGCGGAGGTGACCGCTTCGAGGACGCGCTGCGCCTCGACCCGGTCCTTGGCGCGGCGGCGGTCCTCCAGCACGGAGGTCCAGGCGTTGCGGCGGGCGGTGCGCTGTCCGCTGCTCATCAGCAGCGACTCGACGGCGCGCAGGGCGGTGGTGAAGGACGGGATCGCGGTGGCGCGAACGGGCGCGGCCTGCATGGGAAGGTCCCCCTCGGGCGGGTTGGGGTGGGCGTCGGAGTTCTCGGCGTTCTCTACGTGGTGTGATACCAGCGTCACTGTTCGGTGTTACCAGGGCGTGACCGACCGGTCAAACGCCAATGAAGCCTTGATGTGGGGCATTCGGGCCCCTCTGGACGTCGACGCGGTCCCGACCGGGGCCCTCATCTGCGAGGACGGTCGGGACCGCGTCGATTCGGCCGTTACTGGCCGGTAGCATCTTGTGCGCGAGTTCACACGCTTGTCCCGCGCCCGTATGGCGCAAGGGGGTTGGTGGATGTCGCCCAGGTCACACGGCCTGCGAGGCGATGTAGGCGCCTCCCCGCTGCGGAGCAGCAGAATGTCGCTGCTCGACGGCCATCCGGTAGAGCCGTCCGGCGCGGTACGACGAGCGCACCAGCGGACCCGACATCACCCCGGAGAAGCCGAGCTGCTCGGCCTCCTCCTTCAGCTCCACGAACTCCTGCGGCTTCACCCAGCGTTCCACGGGGTGGTGGCGCACGGACGGACGCAGGTACTGGGTGATGGTGACCAGCTCGCAGCCGGCGTCGTGCAGCTGCTTCAGCGCCTCGCTGACCTCCTCACGGGTCTCGCCCATGCCGAGGATCAGGTTGGACTTGGTGACCAGGCCGTAGTCGCGGGCGTCGGTGATCACCTTCAGCGAGCGCTCGTAGCGGAAGCCGGGGCGGATGCGCTTGAAGATCCGCGGGACCGTCTCGACGTTGTGCGCGAAGACCTCGGGGCGGGAGGCGAAGACCTCCGCGAGCAGCTCCGGCACGGCGTTGAAGTCGGGGGCGAGCAGCTCGACCTTGGTGCGGCCGGCCTCGCGGGACGCCGTCTGCTCATGGATCTGGCGGACCGTCTCGGCGTACAGCCAGGCGCCGCCGTCCGGGAGGTCGTCGCGGGCGACGCCGGTGATGGTGGCGTAGTTCAGGTCCATGGTGACCACGGATTCGCCGACCCGGCGGGGCTCGTCACGGTCCAGTGCCTCGGGCTTGCCGGTGTCGATCTGGCAGAAGTCGCAGCGCCGCGTGCACTGGTCGCCGCCGATGAGGAAGGTCGCCTCGCGGTCCTCCCAGCACTCGTAGATGTTGGGACAGCCGGCTTCCTGGCAGACGGTGTGCAGGCCCTCGCTCTTCACGAGCTTCTGCATTGCGGTGTACTCGGGACCCATTTTCGCCCGGGTCTTGATCCACTCGGGCTTGCGCTCGATGGGGGTCTGGCTGTTGCGGACCTCCAGGCGCAGCATCTTGCGTCCGTCCGGTGAGACTGCGGACACGTCGGCTCCCTGTGCTTCGATTCGTCGGCGTACACCAGGGTACGCCCGTGTTTACTGAGCCCTGCCGTCAGGCCAACCCGACGGACCCCGGGGTCCATTCCCGGCGTCAGGCCGTCGCCGACTCGACGATCCGCGGCTTCAGGTCCGCGTTCCCCAGGACGTCCGTCAGATGGCGCTCGGCGACCGGCAGGACCTCCTCGATGGTGAGCTCGCGGCCCAGTTCGTGCGCCAGGGAGGTGACGCCGGCGTCACGGATGCCGCAGGGGATGATCTTGTCGAAGTTGGATGTGTCCGGGTTCACGTTCAGGGCGAAGCCGTGCATGGTCACGCCCTTGGCGACCCGGACACCCATGGCGCAGATCTTGCGGTCCTCGCGGCGCTGGCCGGCGTTGGAGGGGGCATACTCCGGGCCGTTGAGGCGGGGGTCGAACTCGTCGTCGGTCAGCCGGGGGTCGAAGTCGAGGGAGAGTCCGCCCAGGGTGGGACGTTGGTCCACCGGGTCGCCCAGCACCCAGACGCCGGCCCGGCCCTCCACCCGGCTGGTCGTGACGCCGAACTCCGCGCAGACCCGGATCATCGCCTCCTCCAGCCGGCGCAGATGCGCCACCACGTCCACGGGGCGTGGGAGTTTCTGGATGGGGTAGCCGACCAGCTGGCCGGGGCCGTGCCAGGTGATCTTGCCGCCGCGGTCCACGTCGACGACCGGGGTGCCGTCGAGGGGGCGCTCGTTGTCGGCCGTGCGCCGGCCGGCCGTGTAGACCGGCGGATGTTCGAGAAGCAGCACGGTGTCGGGGATCTCGTCGGCGAACCGCGCCGCGTGCACCCGGCGCTGCTCGTCCCAGGCCTCCTGGTACTCCACGGCCTCGGCTCCGAAACCCCTACGGACGAACCGCAACTCACTCACGGCAAGCGCCTCCCTGGAAGGTCGTAAGGCGCGAAACGCGCCCAAGCCACTGTACGTCCGCGCGTTCCGCGTCAGCCGCACGGTCAATCCTCACACGATCGGATGAATGAACGTCGAGATCTGCGACCGACTGCTTACGCTCCGCTACATTCGCGCCGTTCGAGAGACATCAGGCCTGATCACAGCCCTCAGGGCACTTCATCCGGGCACGTCAGAGGCCCGGGAGGCAGGAGACCGCACCGCAGATGACGGAACGACCCGCGCAGCGCACCCCCAACCGCCAGCTCGCCGCGCTCATCGCAGAAGCCGGGTTCTCCAACGCGGGTCTGGCCCGTCGCGTCGATCAGCTGGGCCTCGAACACGGGCTGGACCTCAGATACGACAAGACCTCCGTCACCCGGTGGCTGCGCGGCCAGCAGCCCCGGGGCACCACCCCGGCCCTGATCGCCGAGGTGTTCACCCGCCGCCTCGGCCGCCGGCTGACCGCCCAGGACCTCGGCCTCGACGCCTGCGCCCCCGTCTACGCGGGGCTGGAGTTCGCCGGTACCCCCGAGGAGGCCATCGACATCGTCGGCGGCCTGTGGCGCAAGGACTCCGGCAGCCATGCCGAGCTGCGCAAGATCGCCTTCACCCCGGCGGGGCTCGTCGTACCGAGCCGCGACTGGCTGATCGGCCGGGCCGACGAGAAGGTGGCCCGAAGCGGCGAGACGGCCCCCCGGGTACCGGCCCAGGCCCGTCCGGCCCCCCGGGCGACAGGCGCGAAAACCGGCGGGGCCGGTGCGCCCGGCCTCCCCGCCCTGCCCCTCGCCCCGCCGATCGCCGTCCCCCGCCAGCGCGGCCAGGGCAGCGAACGCGGCCCCGGCCAGCGGGTCACCGGCGGAGACATCTCCGCCCTGCGCTCGGTCGGTGAGCTCTTCCGCACCCTCGACGACATGTACGGCGGCGGCCACGCACGCCAGGCCCTCGTGCGCTACCTGGAGCACGAGTGCGAGCCCATGCTCCGCGGGACCTACGGCGAGCAGACCGGCCGCCGGCTCTTCGGCGCCGCCGCCGACCTCACCCGGCTGGCCGGCTGGACCTCCTTCGACATCGCCGCGCACGGCCTCGCCCAGCGCTACTTCGTGCAGTCCCTGCGCCTCGCCCAGGCCGCCGCGGACCGGGCCTACGGCTCGTACGTCCTGGTCACCATGAGCCGCCAGGCCGTCTACCTCGGGCACGGCCGTGAGGCCGTCCAGCTCGCCCGGGTGGCCCAGCAGGGCATCGGCGGCGGCGCCCCGCCCGTCGTCCAGGCCCTGCTGCACGCGGCCGAGGCACGCGGGCACGGAGTGCTCGGCGAGGTGCGGGCCAGTACGGCCGCCCTGGCGCGGGCCGAGCGGGCCCTGGAGACGGCCCGCTCGGGCGACGAGGTGCCGTACTGGGCGCGGTTCTTCGACGAGGGGCAGCTGGCCGACGAGTTCGGGCACTGCCACCGCGACCTCCAGCAGTTCCGGGCCGCCGCCCAGCACGCCGAACGCTCCCTCCAACTGCGCCCCGCCGGATACGCCCGCAGCCGCCTGTTCTCCCGGGTCGTCCTCGCCACCGCCCGCCTGGGCCTCGGCGAACTCGACCAGGCCTGCCACCTGGCCGCCGAGGCGGCTATCCAGGCTGCGGAGATGCGCTCGGCCCGAGCGGTGGAGTACATCAGGGACTTCGAACGCCGCCTGGAGCCCTACAGGGACGCAGCCCCGGCCCGCACCTACCGCGACAAGGTGTCGGCGCTGGGCTGAGCGCCCCGAAAGGGGCGCGGGGAACTGCGCGACCGGCCCCCACGGCGCCGCAGCCGAACAAACAACGGTCAAGCGGCCTCGGCGGCAGCCCCCCGCACGGGATCCGCACGGTGCATGGAGCTCCCCGCTCCCAGGTCCGCCAGGATCGCTGCCGCCGCCCTGTGGGCGGAGTGCAGCGCCCCCTGCACGGTACTGGTGTCCCGGTGATCCCCACACACGTACAGCCCCGCAAGAAGCCGTACGGACCTCCGCAGATCGTGCGGCGCCCGCATCGCCGGGACGGCCTCGGCCGTGTGGTGGACGGCGAGCGTCTCCCACCGCGCGGTCGAGGTGCCGTACAGCCGCGCGAGATGCATCCGTACGGCGGTGTCGACGCCGTCGGGCGGGGTGCCGAGAACGGTGGAGGAGATCAGGGCGCGGCCCTCGGGCGCCCGGGACGGGTCGACGGCGCTGGTCACGGTCGTGTGGGCGACCGGGCCGCCGCGGTCGGCGTCCAGCAGCAGGGACGCGCCGGTCGCCGGGGGCTCGTCCGTGGTGTGGTGGACCACCGTCACCGGGTGGAAGTCGGGCACCCGCAGACCGGGCAGCAGCTCGGCCGCGGTGCGCGCGTCGGTGGCCACCAGGACCGCGCGGCAGCGGAACTCGCCGTGCTCGGCGGTGGTCACCGAGGTCGTGGAGACCGAGGTGGCCCGCACCCCGGTGTGCACCACACCCGCCGGCAGCGTCCGGGCGAGCAGTTCCGGCAGTACCTCGGCGCCGCCCTCCGGCACGCACAGCCGGCCCGCCGCGAAGGCGCGCAGCGCGAGGTCCGCGCACCGGCTGGAGGTGGTGAGGTCGGGGTCGCAGAGCAGCGCGGCGAGCAGTGGCCGCAGGAACCCGTCGATGGTGCGGGCGGGCAGTCCGCGCGCGGCGAGGGCCTCGGCCGCCGCCGACTCCGGGCGGCGCAGCAGCCGTTCGGCGGGGGTGGCCGCGATCCGGGTGAGGGCGGCGCCCAGCCGGGCCTGGTCCACGGCCGTGCCCAGCGGGGCACCGGGCCGCACCCTGGGCGGCGGGACGGCCTGCCCCGGCCCGCCCGGGCGGGCCCCGGGAAGCGACACCCCCCGGCCGCCGGGCAGCGGCACAGACCGGGAGGCGGCCGTGCGCGGCCGGGGCAGGGCACCCGGCCGAGGGGCGTTCGCCAGGGCGCGTACGGCATGGAGTGCGCCCCTCGCGCTCCCCGGGCCCGCCTGCGCGCCGGCCCGGTGGTGGCGTCCGTCGCTGTGCAGCAGGACTCCGGGGGCGAAGGGGCGCAGGACGAGCGCGTCGAGCCCCGGGGTCAGGCCCAGTTCGGGGTAGGCCGTGGACAGTAGTTGTCCGATGCGGTCGAGCCGGAAGCCGTCGACCTTCTCGGTCGACATGCGGCCGCCGACGCAATGGGCGGCCTCCAGGACTGCGGTCGTAATTCCTGCGCTGGTCAGCCGATGTGCGGCGGAGAGTCCGGCGATTCCGGCTCCCACGACGACGACGTCTGCCTGGTACGCGGGCTCAAGCACGTGCCCCTCCTCGAGGTTTGCGCGGCCGGTGGAGACGTCATGCCCCCAACTGGCTCCCGGGATGCCCGAGTTCGGATCGAGGTTAGGGCCGTGATCGGTCAGGAACAGTCGCGCATCGACAGGGCACGGTCGCACGGCGGTCGCATACGGTCGCCGAGGGTGGGCATGCCCGGTCGCACACCGCCGTACGCCGCCTCTCACGCCGCACGTACGGCGTCCTCGATCCCCGGGAACGCGAAGGTGAACCCGGACTCCAGGAGCCGCTTCGGCACCACCCGTGCGCTGCCCAGCACATCGCCTGCCATCTCGCCCAGCACCGCGCGCAGCACCGGCGCCGGCACCGTGAACAGCGTCGGCCGGCGCAGCACCCGCCCCATCGCCTCGGTGATCTCACGGTTCGTCAGCGGCTCGGGCGCGGTCAGGTTGAACGGCCCCGAAAGGTCGTCACGGTCCATCAGATGCCGGATCGCCGCGACCTCGTCGTGCAGCGCGATGTAGGACCAGTACTGCCGGCCGTCGCCCATCCGCCCCCCGAGGCCCGTCCGGAAGAGCGGGAACAGCTTCCCCCAGGCCCCGCCGCCGCGTGCCACGACCAGCCCGGTGCGGGTGAACACCGTCCGCACCCCGGCCCGCCCGGCGGGCGCCGCGGCGGCCTCCCACTCCACGCACAGCTCCGGCAGGAAGCCCGTGCCGGCGGGGGCGTCCTCGTCCACGACCCGGTCGCCGGTCTCGCCGTAGATGCCCATGGCACTGCCGTTGACGAACACCCTCGGCGGCTCGTCGAGCGAGGCGACCGCCTTCGCGAGACCGGCCGTGCCGTGCACCCGGCTGTCGTGGATGCGCCGCTTGTAGCCCTCCGTCCACCGCCGGTCCCCGACCCCGGCGCCCGCCAGGTTGACCACGGCCGCGCACCCCGCGAGCCCCGCCGTGTCCACCTGCCCCCGCTCCGGGTCCCAGCGCACCTCGTCCGCGCCCCGGGGCGCATGGCGGACCAGCCGGACCACCTCGTGTCCGTCGGCGGTCAGCGACCGCACCAGTGCGCTGCCGATGAGACCGGAAGCACCGGCCACCGCGATGCGCGTACGTTCCTTTTGCGTGGAATCTCGCGTGGAATCCTGCATGGACTCATCCTGCCGCGCGACGGGACAAAACCCTCGTCGGGTTCCGGCCCGCGCGCCTTAGGGTGACGCCATGTCCGACACCCCCGCACTCCGCATCCGGCCCGCCCGCTGCGCCGACGCCCCGGTTCTCGCCCACATCGACCACGCCACCTGGTCGCATCTGCACGCCGTCATGCCGAAGCCCGCGCCCGACGACCCCTTCTTCGACGAACGCCACCACCCCGACGACTACCTGGTCGCCGAACTCGGCGACCGCGTCCTCGGCTACATCCGCCTGGTGCCGCCGACCTCGCTGGCCGCCACCGCGCACGTACGGCAGATACAGGGCCTCGCCGTCTCCGACGAGGCCCGCGGCAAGGGCGTCGGACGGGCGCTGGTCCGCGCCGCCGTCGAGGAGACCCGCCGCGTCGGCGCGCGCCGCATCACCCTGCGCGTCCTGGGCCACAACACCCCCGCCCGCCAGCTCTACGAGTCCGAGGGCTTCGTGGTGGAGGGCATCCAGCCGGAGGAACTGTTCCTGGCGGGCGAGTACGTGGACGACATCCTGATGGGCCGAAGGGTGTAACGCCCCTGAAAGGGGCGCGGGGCTGTATCGATATGCGGCTCCGCCGCGTGGGCGCGACAAGCCACGACGAAGCCGCACCCGAACGACGGCCGAAGACAACACGGCGCTCAGCTGGTCAGCTCCCCCGTGTCAACGGCAGCCGTGGCCTTCGCCGCGCGCGCGGCATCGTCGGAGACCTCCGCCGCCGTCAGCACGTACCCCGTCTCGTCGTCGGACGTGGAGCGAGCGAAGACCACCCCGTAGACCTCACCGGAGGTGGTGAGCAGCGGGCCGCCGGAGTTGCCGGGGCGGACCGTGGAGCGGATCGAGTAGATCTCCCGGGTCACGGTCGAGTCGTTGTAGATGTTCCGGCCGGTCGCCTTCACCCGGTTCGCGACCGTCGCCGCCTGGAGGTTGAGGTCGCCGTCCTGGGGATAGCCCGCCACGACCGCCTCGTCGCCCCGTTCCGCGGAGTCGTCGAAGCGCAGCACGGGGGCGCGCAGCTGGGGCACGTACAGCACGGCCACGTCCTTGTCCGGGTCGAAGAGCACCACCGTCGCGTCGTACGAGGCACCCACACCGCCGACGCGGACGCTCGGGTGGTCGATTCCGGCCACCACGTGCGCGTTGGTCATCACATGCTCGGGCGCGTACACGAACCCGCTGCCCTCACGGCCCTGGTCGCCCGAGGAGCCCTCGATCTTCACCGTGCTCAGCTTCGCCGCGTTGGTCGCGCTCGCCGTGACGCTGTCGCCGCTGGGCTCGGCGACCTCGGCCGCCGACTCGTTCTCGAACGGGTTGAAGACCTGGGGGAAGCCCGCCTGGGTGAGCGCGGAGGTGGCGTTGGAGAACCAGGCCGGGGTGGTGTCCGGCATGGCGTCCTGCACCGTGCCCAGCAGCTTGGAGTCCCGGATCGCCGACGTCACCACCGGCGAGGAGGGCGACGCGCCCAGCACGCTCGCCGCCACCCACGCCACGATCAGCACCGCCACCGCGTTCGCCGCCGCCCCGCCGATCCCGTCGGCCACCCTGAGCGGCCCCCGGTCCAGCTCCCGCCGCAGCCGCAGCGCCAGACGCCCCGCCAACTCGTGCCCGAACGCCGCCGGGACCAGCACCGTGAACACCGCGGTCACCGTCGCCGCCGTGGTCCCCGGCGTCACCAGGTTCATCACCCAGGGCAGCACCCACACACCGACCACCGCGCCGCCCACGAACCCGGCCAGCGAGACGACGCCCGCCACCAGTCCGCGCCGGTAGCCGGAGCCGGCGTAGGCCAGGATCACCAGCGCCAGCAGGATGTCGAGCAGGTCCACGGAGCCGCCTTTCTCTAGGACCCTTCAGTACGTGGGGGACGGGCCCAGTGATCAGCCGCACGCGTGCGTGGCTGAACACAGTCGGCCATGTGTGCGTGCACCCCGGAAAACGCCGTGGACCGGGACGATGGTTCCACCAGGTGGCACAGCACACATCGCGGGCGGGGCGGAACCGGCCGACAGTAGGTCCATGTGCGCCCTTCGACCGGCCCCGCGCGGAAGCGGGGGAACGCGAGGAGGACGGCGCCCGGCGCGGATACCGGGGTCGCTCCTCGTGCTGGTGGGCTGCCTGCCGGGGTTCGCCGCCCTCACCGCCCTGGTGCTGTGCACGGGCGGCGTCGACCGCATCACCATGACGCGCCCGGCTGCCCGCGAAGGCCACCCCACCCCCGCCCGCACCGCGCCGCCGCACGCGCACACCGCCGTCCGCCCGCCGATCGTGCCCCGTACGGCCTGGCTCGACGCACGCTCCCGGCGCGCACAGCCGCCGCCGCGCTACGACGACCAGGTGGTCGCCGTCTTCGTCCACCACACCGACTCGCCCAACGGCTACGACTGCGCCGACGCGCCCCGCGTCATCCGCTACCTGTACACGGGCCAGACCGGTGCCCGCGACTGGGACGACATCGGCTACAACTTCCTCGTCGACCGCTGCGGCACCATCTACGAGGGCCGCGCCGGCGGGATCGACCGCCCCGTCACCGGCGCCCACACCCAGGGCTTCAACCACCGCACCGCCGGTATCGCCGCCCTCGGCACGTTCACCGCCGGCGTGCCCGTTCCACAGCCGATGGTCGACGCGATCGCCGCCCTGACGGCCTGGAAGCTCGGCCTCGCCGACGTCGACCCGCGCACCATGGTCCACCTCACCTCCAGCAACAGCCTCAGCCGGTACGCCGCCGGAACCACCGCGAGCCTGCCCGCACTGGCCGGCCACAACGACGGCTACATGACGAGCTGTCCCGGCGCCGCCCTCACCGCCCGCCTCCCCGAGATCCGCGCCACGGCCGCCCGGCTCCAGGGCCGCGCGGACGTCACAGCACCCTCGGGGACGCTCACAGGAACGCCTTAGGCAGGATTCAGAGTTCTCCCATCCCCGCCGCCTACGGTCATGAACAACACAAGAAAGACCGACCGGAGGCGGGGACGATGAACAGCAGTCACACCAACGAGCACACCACCGCCGGCTGGACCAGGGCCGCCCGCGGCCCCTGGACGGTCCTGTGCGCCGCCGCGGTGGTCGTCCTGGGTCCGGCCGCCGTCACCGCGTCCGCCCTCGAACAGGCCAACAAGGCCCCGCTGCACCACGCGGTGCGCGCCGACCAGACGCAGGCGTACATCCCGACGGACAGCACCCGCCGCAAGCTCGCCGTGTGAGCCGTGTGAGCCGTGCGCCTCACTCCTTGAAGCGCCCCCACAGCCGGGGATAGCGCGCGGCGAGCGCCCCCTCGTTCTCGAAGTCGACGGGCGTGCCCTCGGGTTCGGACGGCGCGGGCTCGATGCCGAGGTCCGGGGCGACGGTCCCGGTGAGCTGCTCGTAGGCCTCGTCGGCCGCGTACCCGAGCTCCTCCCCGTCCCCGTCGATCTCCTCGTCGAACTCGTCCAGCAGATCCGCGAGCCCGTCCGGATCGTGCACCGCCCCCTCGAAGGTCTCCCGGCCCTGCCCGATCAGCCAGCACCGGAAGAAGTCGAAGGCGTCGTCGCTCGCCCCGTCGAGCAGCACCCACGCGGCGCCCCACAGGTCCCAGGTGTAGGCGCGGTTGTAGCGGGACTCGAAGTGCCGGGCGAAGTCGAGCACGGACTCCGGGTCCAGCCGGAGCAGCCGCTCCACGAGCAGGTCGGCCTGCTCCTCGGGGTCACCCTCCGCGGCCGCACGGGAGGCGTCCACCAGCTCCCAGAACTCCAACTCGTCCATCACGGGTCCAAGCATCGTGCCTGCGGGGGTGCGGCGCACCCGGAGTGCCGGGGATTGTCACGGTCGCCGTACGACGTGGCGGTCACCCTCGTCCGTACAACTCCGCCAGCCGTCCCGCGTCCTCGGTGAACCGCCGCCGCAGCGACTCGGGGGAGACCACCTCGGCCTCGGCGCCGAGCGCCGTGAGCTGGGTGTGCGCCACGTTCTCCGACTCCACCCGCAGGGTCACCCTCACCCACCCGCGCGCGTCGGGCTCCCCGGCCGTCGCCAGCGCGTCCCGGGCGGCCACCGGATCCACGGCGTGCGGCAGCGCCCGCACCCCGGCCTCCGACAGCCGTACGACGACCTCCGCGCGCAGGATCGACCGCGCGAACCGCTCCGCCTGCTCGCCCCAGAATGCCGGCAGATCGAAGTCCTCGTCCCGGCTGAAACGATCCTTCAGATCCTCGACCCCGACGAACCGGTCGATACGGTACGTCCGGAAGGCCCCGCGCCCGCCCACCCGCGCGCACAGGTACCAGACGCCCGCCTTCAGCACGAGCCCGTACGGCTCCAGATCGCGTACCACCTCCTCCTCTCCCCGCCGGTACCGCGCCCGCACACACCGGTCGTCCCACACCGCGTCCGCGACCACCACCAGCACCGCCGGGGTCTCCGGCTCCCGGAACCACGCGGGCGCGTCCAGATGGAACCGCTGCGCCGCCGCCCTGGGCGCGTCCCGCAGCGAGGGCAGCAGCGCGGCGGACACCTTCAGCCGGGCCGCCGACGCGGCGTCCTCCAGGCCCATCTCCCGCAGGGCCCCGGGCACCCCGCTCAGGAACAGCGCCTCGGCCTCACTGCGGGCCAGCCCGGTCAGGCCCGTCCGGTATCCGCCGACCAGCCGGTAGCCGCCGGCCCGCCCCCGCTCCGCGTACACCGGCACGCCCGCCTCCGACAGCGCCTGCGCGTCCCGCGTGACGGTCCGCTCGGACACCTCCAGCTCCCGCGCCAGCTCGGCGCCGGTCATGGCGGGGCGTGACTGGAGGAGCAGCACCATCTTGATGAGGCGGGCAGCGCGCATACGGTCATGATGCCGGGGCCCACCGACAAGGAAGGGGTGTACGGCAGTAGCCGCACACCCCTTCCCTGAACCGTGACCTACCGGAGCCGAGAGCTACTACAGGCCGTAGCGCTCGCGCGCCTCCTTCACCGCGGTGGCCTTGACCTCGCCGCGCCGGGCCAGCTGGGCCAGCGCCGCGACGACGACCGACTGGGCGTCCACGCCGAAGTGGCGGCGGGCGCCCTCACGGGTGTCGGAGAGACCGAAGCCGTCCGCGCCCAGCGAGGACCAGTCCTGCTCGACCCACTGCGCGATCTGGTCCGGGACCTGGCGCATGTAGTCGGAGACCGCGAGGACCGGGCCCTCGACGCCGTGCAGCGCCTGCCGGACGTACGGGATGCGCTCCTCGCCGCGCAGCAGCGCCGCGTCGGCCTCCAGCGCGTCCCGGCGCAGCTCGGTCCAGGAGGTCGCGGACCACACGTCGGCGGCCACGCCCCACTCCTCGGCGAGCAGCTTCTGCGCCTGAAGCGTCCAGTGGATCGCCGTACCGGAGCCCAGCAGCTGGATGCGCGGGGCGTTGGCCGCCGGGGACAGGTCCGCCGACTCCGCCGTGTTGAAGCGGTACAGGCCCTTGACGACGCCCTCGTCGATGCCGGGGCCGGCGGGCTTCGCGGGCTGCGGCAGCGGCTCGTTGTAGACCGTCAGGTAGTAGAAGACGTTCGGGTCCTCGCCCGGGGCGGCCTCGCCGTACATCCGGCGCAGACCGTCCTTGACGATCACGGCGATCTCGTACGCGAACGCCGGGTCGTACGTCAGCGCGGCCGGGTTGGTCGCGGCGATGACCGGGGAGTGGCCGTCGGCGTGCTGCAGGCCCTCGCCGGTCAGCGTCGTACGGCCCGCGGTGGCGCCGACGAGGAAGCCGCGGCCGAGCTGGTCGCCGAGCTGCCACATCTGGTCGGCCGTGCGCTGCCAGCCGAACATCGAGTAGAAGATGTAGAACGGGATCATCGCCTCGCCGTGCGTCGCGTACGCGGTGGACGCGGCGATGAAGTCGGCCATCGAACCGGCCTCGGTGATCCCCTCGTTGAGGATCTGGCCGTTCTTGGCCTCCTTGTAGTACATCAGCTGGTCGCGGTCGACCGGCTCGTACGTCTGGCCCTTGGGGGAGTAGATGCCCAGGGAGGGGAACAGGCTCTCCATGCCGAAGGTGCGCGCCTCGTCGGGGACGATCGGCACCCAGCGCTTGCCCGTCTCCTTGTCGCGGACCAGGTCCTTGATGAGGCGGACGAAGGCCATGGTGGTGGCCACGTTCTGGGAGCCGGAGCCCTTGTCGAAGGAGGCGAACGCCTTCTCGGCCGGGGCGGGCAGCGGGGCCATCGGGTGGACGCGGCGGGCCGGGGCGGGGCCGCCGAGGGCCGCGCGGCGCTCCTGGAGGTAGCGGACCTCGGGGGAGTCGGCGCCCGGGTGGCCGTAGGGGACGACCCCGTCGACGAAGTCGCCGTCCCTGATGGGCAGTTCGAGCAGGTCGCGCATCGCCTTGAACTCGTCCACCGTCAGCTTCTTCATCTGGTGGTTGGCGTTCTTCGACGCGAAGCCCTCGCCGAGGGTGTGGCCCTTGACCGTCTGGGCCAGGATCACCGTCGGCGCGCCCTTGAACTCGACGGCGGCCTTGTAGGCGGCGTACACCTTGCGCGCCTCGTGACCACCGCGGGAGAGGTGGAAGCACTCGAGGATCTTGTCGTCGGACAGCAGCTTCGCCATCTCGACGAGCGCCGGGTCCTTGCCGAAGAAGTCCTGGCGGATGTAGGCGGCGTCGCGCGTCTGGTACGTCTGCACCTGGGCGTCCGGCACCTCGCGCAGCCGACGGACGAGCGCACCGGTGGTGTCGAGCTGGAACAGCTCGTCCCACGCCGTGCCCCACAGCGTCTTGACCACGTTCCAGCCGGCGCCGCGGAACTGGGCCTCCAGCTCCTGCACGATCTTGAAGTTGGCGCGGACCGGGCCGTCGAGGCGCTGGAGGTTGCAGTTGATGACGAAGGTCAGGTTGTCCAGGCCCTCGCGGGAGGCGAGCGCGAGCGCCGCCGTCGACTCGGGCTCGTCCATCTCGCCGTCGCCGAGGAAGGCCCAGACGTGGGACGCGGAGACGTCCTTGATGCCGCGGTTGGTCAGGTACCGGTTGAAGCGGGCCTGGTAGATCGCCGACAGCGGGCCGAGGCCCATGGAGACGGTCGGGAACTCCCACAGCCAGGGCAGCCGGCGCGGGTGCGGGTAGGAGGGCAGGCCGTTGCCGCCGGACTCGCGGCGGAAGTTGTCCAGGTGGGACTCGTTCAGCCGGCCGTCGAGGAAGGCGCGGGCGTAGATGCCGGGGGAGGCGTGGCCCTGGATGTAGAGCTGGTCGCCCGAACCGTCGGCCTCCTTGCCCCTGAAGAAGTGGTTGAAGCCGGTCTCGTAGAGCCAGGCCGCGGAGGCGAAGGTGGCGATGTGGCCGCCGACGCCGTGTTTGGAGCCGCGGGTCACCATCGCGGCCGCGTTCCAGCGGTTCCACGCGGTGATCTTCCGCTCCATCTCCTCGTCACCGGGCGCGGACGGCTCGGCGGCGGTGGGGATGGTGTTGACGTAGTCGGTCTCGAGGAGCTTCGGCAGCGCGATGCCGTTGCCCTCCGCCCTCTCCAGCGTGCGACGCATCAGGTACGCGGCACGGTGCGGGCCGGCCGCCTTGGCGACCGCGTCCAGCGAGGCCTGCCATTCGGCGGTCTCCTCCGGGTCGCGGTCCGGGAGCTGGTCGAGCTCGCTCGGCTGGATGGCGTTGGGGTCGGTCATGTCGCCGCCTTCCTCAGTCGAAGGGGGTTCCCTCATCGGTAAGGGGTTCGGGGGTGCCCTTGGTCTTTGGCAGGACAGGGCTGAGGGCTCCGGTGGGAGTCCGTCGGCGACTCTAACTCCCTGATCGATGATCGATCAAAGGGTGAAGTGCAAAAAAACGCGCCTCAGGGAAAATTGGCATGCGGTGCCGTCGATTCGGGCACGCGGTGCCGCGTTTTCCCTGCTCAAGTGAGCTGAGTCGAGGCTGAGTGAGCCGGCGCCCGGGCGGGCGCCGGCTGCGGGGACGCGTGCCGGTGCGGTCGTGCCGGTGCGGGGACGGGCGCGGCGAAAGGGCGCGGTGAAGACGGGCGGCCCGTGCGGGCCCGTCACGTGCTGGACGGTCCTGAGGCCTGCGCGCCGGCGGACGGCTCGGTGTCGGGCCGCTGGGTCTCCCGCTGCTCGCGAGGGATGTTGCCGCGCTGCTCGCGCGTGATCACCTCGGTGGCGGCGCCGATGGCGAGCGCGACCGGCCACTCCAGGACCTCGACGGCGGCCATCGCGCCGAGGGCGCCGTAGAAGGCCAGCTTGCGGGGCGAGGGCAGCCGCGAGGTGCCGGAGCGGGCACGCGTGAACATGTCACCGGGGGTCACATAGGGGATCGGGACCCTCGGATGCGCGGTGTGCAGGTGCATCACCCTGCCACCGGCCTGCTGCTGCTCGTCGCCCGGGGGTGACTGCCGTTCCTGCTGGGGTGTGGGCATGGACTGGGGTTGTGCGGAAGTCATGTCCGTCTCCCGTCCTGAGATGTATGAGGGCCTTCCCTTCGAGTGAGGGCCTTCTCTATCGAGTATCCGTCCGGCCGCCTGCCATGCCCACATGGTGATGATCTGTACAGCCGGTCTTTTCCTCAGGCGGGCCGAGCGGCGGCCGCGGTGCCACCGCCGCCGGTCAGCGACCGCCAGAGCGTGAGGGTCAGCCGTATCAGCGCGGCCTCGAGCAGGGCGACGGCCACGCGGGTCGCGAGGGTGGTGAGGAGGTGCGGCATGGTGCGGCCGCCTTTCGTGTGCGCGGGGCGGGGACCGCTCCTTTGTCCGGTCTCCTCAGGTCCGGGCGGTGTCTTGGAGGTGTGGTTCAGGTGAACGTTCCCTTTCTGGAACGGTTTGCTCCGTTTCTCTCGCGGCCCGTACCGCGTCCTCCGCCGCGGGCCGCACCGCCGCACCTGCCGCGCTCCGCAGTACCGCCGGCACCAGGACCGAGGCCGTCGCCGCGACCCCCGCGATCGTCCAGCCGCCCGGCCCCAGCGGACGGCTGCCGAAGAAGTGGCTGAGCCCCGGCACGGTCACCACCACGCCCAGCACCACCAGGGACCCCGCGACGGCCACCGCGACGAGGGGATCGCGGCCCGCGTCCGCCAGGGTCTGCAGCAGCTGGGAGGAGACCAGCGCGACCAGCGCGACGGTGTTCGCACGGCCCCGGGTGCCGGTCGCCCGGGCGGCCAGCCACGCACCGGCGGCGGCGGCCGTGGTGACGACGGCACGCAACCGCATATGGCGGGTGAGGGCCGCCCCGAGCGAGGCCTCGGGCCCCTCCACGAGCAGTTTCTCCGGTGGATCGGCCGGCGGCCGGGCCGCGATCGCCATGGCGGGCAGCATGTCCGTGAGCAGGTTGACCAGCAGCAGCTGACGGGCGTTCAGGGCGCTGCCTCCGGTGAACAGACCGGTCGCCAGGGTGAAGGCGATCTCCCCGACGTTCCCGCCGAGCAGGATGCCCAGCGCCTTGCGCACCGAGGCCCACATGGCCCGGCCCTCGACGATGGCGTCCACGACCGTCTCGATGCGGTCGTCGGTGACCACCACGTCGGCCGCCAGCCGGGCCGCCGGTGTCGCCCTGGAACCGAGGGCGACACCCACGTCCGCGATCCGGATGGCGGGCGCGTCGTTGGTGCCGTCACCGGTGACGGCGACGACCTTGCCGGCCGAGCGCAGGGCGGTGACGATGCGGACCTTGTGCGCCGGGGTGACCCGGGCGAACACCGTGATGTGCGGCAGCTTCCCGGCCAGCTGCTCGTCGTCCAGGGCGTCCAGCTCCGTCCCGGTCATCAGCCGTGCCTCCCGCCCCGGCCACAGTTCCTCGGCGATCGCGGCGGCGGTGCTCGGATGGTCGCCGGTCAGCATGACCACGTGGACGCCCGCGCGGGCCAGCCGGTGCACGCTCTCGGCAGCGGTGGCCCGCACGGGGTCCGCGAACCCCAGCAGGCCCAGCAGACACAGCCCGTCGAGGTTGTCGTCGCTGACGTCCACGGATCCGGCGAGCGCGGCGTCCTCGCGCGGCGCGTCCGGCGGCAGCACCCGCTCGGCGACCGCCAGGACCCTCAGGCCCCGCCGGGCCAGCCGGTCGACCTCCGCCACGGTCTCCGCCCGCGTCGTGTCGTCGAACGGCACGCCGACCCCGCCGCGCCGGACGCGGTCGCAGCGGGCCAGTACGACCTCCGGCGCCCCCTTGACGACGATCCGCGCCCGGTCGCCGGAACGCCCCAGCACGGCGTGGAATCCACGGCCCGACTCGAACGGCAGCTCCGTCACCCGCTCCCAGCCGTCCGCGGCGAACCCGGCGGCCCGGGCGGCGGAGACCCCCAGCAGCCCCGCCGCCACCGCGACGGCGAAGTCGGTGGGGTGGGCGAGCGTCGAGGCCCGGCCCGGCGGACCCGCCAGGGCCGCCGTGGCGACGACCCTCCGCAGCGCCGGGGTGAGCCGGTCCGGCGGACGCCGCTCCACCCCGTCGGAGACCTGCTGGAGCCGGATCCGGCCCTCGGTGAGCGTCCCGGTCTTGTCGAAGCACAGCACGTCCGTGCGTCCCAGCGCCTCGATCGTGGAGGCGCTGCGCACCAGAGTGTCCCGGGCGGACAGCCTGCGGGCGGCGGCCAGTTCGGCGACCGTGGCGACGAACGGCAGCCCCTCGGGCACCGCCGCGACACACAGGCTCACCGCCGCCCCCAGGGCGGCGCCCAGCGGACGCCTGCGCACCAGGTCGACGGCGAACAGCCCGGCACCCGACGCGACGGACAGCGGCAGGAACCACCGGCCCAGCGCCTTCAGCCGCCGCTCCACACCGCTCTCCGGCGGCCCGTTCCCGGGGGCCTCGGCGGCGCTGCCCGCCTCGGTCGCGGTCCCGGTGGCGACCACGACGGCGAGCGCGTCACCCGCCGCCACGGTCGTCCCCTGGTAGAGCATGGAGGACCGGTCCGCCACGGCCCGGGCCGCGTTCGGCGCGACGCTCTTGACCACCGGCAGCGACTCCCCGGTGAGGCTGGACTCGTCGGCCTCCACCCCCGCCGCCCGCACCACCCGGCAGTCGGCGGGCACCGCGTCACCGGGCCGCAGCTCGATCACATCGCCGGGCACCAACTGCTCGGCGGCCGTCTCCACCGCCTCCCGCCGACCGGGGCGGCGCACCCGCACCTGCACCGAGGTCGCCTCGACCAGCCGCTCCGCCTCGACATCCGCCCGCTGCCGCTGCACCCCGCCCATCAGGGCGTCCACCCCCAGGGCGCCGCCGATGAGCACCGAGTCCAGCACCGAGCCGAGCAGCGCCGAGATGGCGCCGCCGACCGCCAGGACGGGGGTGAGCGGATTGGCCAGCTCCTCCGCGATCCGGCCGACGAGGGAGACCGGGCCGCGCGGCCGGCCCCGATCCTGGAACTGGCGTCGCCGGGCGGCCTCGGCGTCCTCCAGCCCACGGGAGGACGTGTCGAGCCGCGACACCACCTGACGGACCGTCATGGCATGCCACGGCGTATGCTCGATGGCCGCCGGAGCCGGCCGGCCGTGCAGCCGCCAGCCCGCCCGGAAGCCCGCCGTGACCCCGGCGGCGGTCACCCCGTCGGTCACCAGCCGGGCCCGCGCCCAGGCCGTGGGACGGGGGACGAAGAGGGCCAGACCCGATCCGACGGCGGCTCCCACCCCCTCCAGCCGGGTGCACAGCACACTCAGGCGCCTCGCCTCCGGTACGGCCGTCAGCAGCAGATGAACGACGTCCGGCGGTGCCGCGACATCGGCGTCCCACGGCACGCGCCGCCCCCCGGCACTCACACCGATGCCCAGGTCCGCCCGGGCGAAGGCCCGCCGGGTCCGGGCGGTGACCACGGCGACTCCACGGCCGTCGGCCTGCAGAGAACGGACCAGCGCGGCCGTACGGCGACGTCCGGTGGGAGCCGCCTCGGGCAGCCCGAACCGGCGGTGCAGCCCCGGCGGCCCGCCCACCAGCCGCACCTCGCCGCACGCGCCCGCCGCGTCCACCAAGTGGTGTGCGAGCGCATGCAGTTGGGGCGCCAGCGCGGCCACCGCGACCGGGATTCCCTCCCGCAGGACCAGCACGGCCTCGGCACCCTCCTCGGCCCACCTCAAGGCGAGCGCGGCTGTCTCCTCGCCGGGCGCGGGCCCCTCGGGACCGGCCACCGGCCGCAGCGCCCAGCCCGACACCCGGCGCGCCCGCGCCGAACCACCACCGCGCCGTGACCCCTGTCCGGGCGGTCCGTCCGGCTCGATCAACTCCAGGATGCGGGCGTGGATCTCGTCGCCGGAGGGGCGGTCCGCCGGGGCGTCGGTACGTCGTCCAGCACCGGCGCCGCCGTCCTCGGTGCCGTGCCGGGGCTGGTTGCCGTCCGGCCTGTTCGGTTGGATCGGCTCCGGGATGCGGGCGTGGATCTCGTCGTCGGAGGGGCGGTCCGCCGGGGCGTCGGTACGTCGTCCAGCATCGGGGCCGTCGTTCTCGGTGCCGTGCCGGGGCTGGTTGCCGTCCGGCCTGTTCGGTTCGGTCGGCTCCGGGATGCGGGCGTGGATCTCGTCGTCGGAGGCGTCCTCCGCCGGGGGACCGGGGTACGGGGCAGTGGTACGCCGTCCGGCACCGAGGCCGTAGGGCCCGGCGCCGTCGGACCCGGCGCCGTCGGACCCGGCGCCGTTGGGCACGCCGTCCGTGCCGTCCCGCGGAGTGCCGTCCGGAGCGAGGTGTACCAGATGCTCGACGGTCCAGCCGCCGGTGGCCAGGACCCGGGTGTCGAGGACGACCGTGTCGATCCGGTCGAGGCGGCGCAGCGCCTCCGGGCGCAGAACCAGGGCACCCCGGTCGGACAGGGCCCGGGCCACCGAGGAGGCGAAGGCCTCCCGGCCGAACCGGGGGCTGCGCGGCGTGCCGGCGACCAGCATCGCCAGCCCCCGGTCGTGGCTGAGGGTGCCGACGGCGGTGAGCCCGTACGCCGCCAGGGACGCCGGCACCGCCAGGTTCGCGTACCGCTCGCCCGGACCCGGGGGCAGCGGCTCGGGCCGGTGGCCGATCGGCACCGCGTCGTGCCGGTAGCCGCCCTCGTGCGTGGCCAGCCTGCCCGCCCAGTCGCCCCACGACCGGCGGCGGGCCTGGGTCTCCGCGTACCGGGCGCCGGCCAGCGCCGCGGTCACCGCGATGCCCAGGGGCCGGAACGTGAGGGTCGTCACCAGCAGGTTCGCCAGGGTCCAGCCGTGTTCCGAGGGCGACTCACCGAACCGGCCGGCGGTCTCCTCGCGCACCTTCGGGGTGACCTCCAGGAGCTGGAGCGCGGAGAGCACCACCGGCGGCAGCCCGCGCAACCGCAGCAGACCGCCGACCGACGCCACCCCGAACGCCAGCGCGCTCGCGCCCAGTTCGACGGCCGCCGCGACGCCCGTCCCGGCCACGGCGGGGAACCCGACCGGTCCGGGCGCCTTCGGCGGATCCGTACCCGGCCCCTCCTCGCCCTCGCCCCCGGCCACCGACTTCGCGGTGGTCCTGCCCGCGTCCGCTTCGGCGTCGGCGACGAGGGCCGTCATGCTCTCCGTGTCGGCGTCGTCCGCGCACCCGACGTACACACAGCCCAGCACGCCGTTGACCTCGGCACGGGTCACTCCCGGCAGGGCGAACAGCGCGGCCTCCAGCTCGCGCGCGGCGTGGGCGGTGCCGGGTCCGCCGAGATGGCGGAGCTCGATCTGGACGCCGCCGGTGGTCCGCCACACACGGGGGGACTCCCGGCCCGCGGCCAACCGCCGCGTGGCCGCGCCGAACATCTCGGACAGCACCGAGCCCAGGGCCGCCGAGAGCGACAGCATCGACCTGGAGACGGCGGTGGGGGAGAACACGGACCGGATCAAGCGGCCTCCATCGGCCGACGGGCGCGCTGGGCGGCACCCAGAAGGACACGCGGATTCTCCCAGTATGGGCGTGTATGCGTGATTCGTCCTACGCGGCCACGCCGTACGGCGGCCCTGTCAGCCGTGTTCCCCGGTGGCGCGCGGGGCGCAGCCCAGGACGTGTTCCTTCACCAGGCGGCCGATGTTCGGGTCGCGTCGGCGGAAGGCCTCCACCAGGGCCTGGTGCTCCTCGGCGTAGGACTGCTGGCGGGTGCCCAGCCAGCGGATGGACAGCGCGGTGAAGACCTCGATGCCGAGGCCTTCCCAGGTGTGCAGCAGCACGCTGTTGCCCGCCGCGCGCACCATCTCGCGGTGGAAGGCGACGGTGTGCCGCACCTGCGCCTCGCCGTCGGCCGCGCGGTCCGCCTCGTACAGCGCCGTGACCGCCGGTTCCAGCACCGAGGTGTCCTCGGCCAGCCGCTGGGCCGCGATCTCGGCGGCGATCTGCTCCAGGCCGGCCCGGACGGGGTAGATCTCCTCCAGGTCGGTGGCCGTGAGGTTGCGGACGCGCACCCCCTTGTTCGGCGCGGACTCGATCAGCCGCAGCGCCTCCAGCTCGCGCAGTGCCTCACGCACCGGGGTCTGGCTGACCTCCAGCTCGGTGGCGATCCGCCGCTCCACGATCCGCTCGCCCGGCTTCCAGCGCCCGCTGACGATCCCCTCCACGATGTGCTCGCGGATCTGTTCGCGCAGCGAGTGGACGACGGGCGCGGTCATGAGTGCTCCTTAAGGAGGGGCCGCCCATGGGCCCCGGGGCGTTGACGCTTAGACAATACGGCCGGTTTGCTCCGGGGGCAGGCGTGCGGGGGCGCTTTTACGCAGGTGAGACAAGGCGCACATGATCGGTTTCGGCGTCGGGCCCCGCGCCCCTACAGGTCGGTGCCCCCACCCGCAGTCTCCGGGTGGGGGCACCGACTGAGCGCCTAAGGCGAGTTACAGGCCGAGTTCCACCTCGAACTCGCCCGCCTCCAGGATCGCCTTGACCGCGGTCAGGTAACGGGCCGCGTCGGCGCCGTCGACCAGGCGGTGGTCGTAGGACAGGGTCAGGTACGTCATGTCGCGGACGCCGATGACCGTGCCCTCCTCCGTCTCGATGACGGCCGGACGCTTGACCGTGGCACCGATGCCGAGGATCGCGACCTGGCCCGGCGGCACGATGATCGTGTCGAAGAGCGCGCCGCGCGAACCGGTGTTGGAGATGGTGAAGGTCGCACCGGACAGCTCGTCCGGGGTGATCTTGTTGCCGCGGACCTTGCCGGCCAGGTCGGCCGTGGCCTTGGCGATACCGGCGATGTTGAGGTCGCCGGCGCCCTTGATGACCGGGGTCATCAGGCCCTTCTCCGAGTCCACCGCGATTCCGACGTTCTCGGAGTCGAAGTAGGTGATCGTGCCCTCGGCCTCGTTGATCTTGGCGTTGATGACCGGGTGGGCCTTCAGCGCCTGGGCCGCCGCCTTCACGAAGAACGGCATCGGGGAGAGCTTGACGCCCTCGCGCGCGGCGAAGGAGTCCTTGGCCTGGGCACGCAGCCGCATCAGCCGGGTGACGTCGACCTCGACGACCGAGGACAGCTGCGCCTGCTCGTGCAGCGCCTTGACCATGTTGTCGCCGATGACCTTGCGGATGCGGGGCATCTTGACGGTCTGGCCGCGCAGGGGAGAGACCTCCAGCGCCGGGGCCTTCTTGGCGGCGGCATGGCCTCCGGCAGTCACAGCGGCGGCCGGAGCCGGAGCGGCGGCGGCGGCCTTCGCGGCCTCGGCGGCGGCGATGACGTCCTGCTTGCGGATACGACCGCCGACGCCGGTGCCCTTGACCGAGCCCAGATCGACGCCGTTCTCGGCGGCGAGCTTGCGCACCAGCGGGGTGACGTAGGCACCCTCGTCGGTGGGCTCGGCGGCGGCCGGCGCGGGAGCGACGGGCGCCGGGGCGACCGGGGCCGGAGCCACGGGCGCGGGGGCCGGAGCGGCCGGGGCGGCGGCGACCGGAGCGGGCGCGGCAGCCGGGGCCGGAGCGACCGGCGCCGGAGCCGGGGCGACGGGAGCGGCCGGGGCAGCGGCGGCGGGCGCCGGAGCCGGGGCGGCCGGGGCCGGAGCGGCGGCCGGAGCCGCGCCCGGGGCGCCGATGACGGCGAGCTTGGCGCCGACCTCGGCGGTCTCGTCCTCACCGACGACGATCTCCAGCAGCACACCCGAGGTGGGCGCCGGGATCTCGGTGTCGACCTTGTCCGTGGAGACCTCGAGCAGCGGCTCGTCGGCCTCGACGCTGTCGCCGACCGACTTCAGCCAGCGGGTGACGGTGCCCTCGGTGACGGACTCACCGAGCGCGGGCAGGACCACGTCGGTGCCGGTCGCGCCACCAGAAGGCGCGGCGGCGGGGGCCTCGGCGACCGGGGCCGGGGCGGCCGGGGCCTCGGCGACGGGGGCCGGGGCGGGGGCGGCCGGGGTCTCGGCCACGGGGGCCGGAGCCGCGGCGGGCTCGGCGGCCGGGGCCGGGGCGGCGACGGGGGCGCCGGTGCCGTCGTCGATGATCGCCAGCTCGGCGCCCACCTCGACGGTCTCGTCCTCGGCGACCTTGATGGACGCCAGGATGCCCGCGGCGGGCGCGGGGATCTCGGTGTCGACCTTGTCGGTGGAGACCTCGAGCAGCGGCTCGTCGGCCTCGACGCGCTCACCCTCGGCCTTCAGCCAGCGGGTGACAGTGCCCTCGGTGACGCTCTCGCCGAGCGCCGGAAGGGTTACGGAAACCGCCATGGTTTCGGTTGCTCCTTACGAGATTGCGGAAGTCTGTGTCGTCGCTTCGTCGACCGAGGGGTCAGTCGTGCGCGTGCAGCGGCTTGCCCGCGAGGGCCAGGTGGGCCTCGCCGAGCGCCTCGTTCTGCGTCGGGTGGGCGTGGATGAGCTGGGCGACCTCGGCCGGCAGGGCCTCCCAGTTGTAGATCAGCTGGGCTTCGCCGACCTGCTCGCCCATGCGGTCGCCGACCATGTGGACGCCGACCACGGCACCGTCCTTGACCTGGACGAGCTTGATCTCGCCCGCGGTGTTGAGGATCTTGCTCTTGCCGTTGCCCGCCAGGTTGTACTTGAGAGCGACGACCTTGTCCGCGCCGTAGATCTCCTTGGCCTTGGCCTCGGTGATGCCCACGGAGGCGACCTCCGGGTGGCAGTACGTCACGCGCGGGACACCGTCGTAGTCGATCGGCACGGTCTTCAGACCGGCCAGACGCTCCGCCACCAGGATGCCCTCGGCGAAGCCGACGTGCGCGAGCTGGAGGGTCGGGACGAGGTCACCGACGGCGGAGATGGTGGGGACGTTCGTCCGCATGTACTCGTCGACCAGGACGTAGCCGCGGTCCATCGCGACGCCCTGCTCCTCGTAGCCGAGACCGGCGGAGACCGGGCCGCGGCCGACCGCGACCAGCAGGATCTCGGCCTCGAACTCCTTGCCGTCGGCCAGGGTGACCTTGACGCCGTCGGCGGTGTACTCGGCCTTGGAGAAGAAGGTACCGAGGTTGAACTTGATGCCGCGCTTGCGGAACGCGCGCTCCAGCAGCTTGGAGCTGTTCTCGTCCTCGACCGGGACGAGGTGCTTCAGACCCTCGATGACGGTGACGTCCGCGCCGAAGGACTTCCACGCCGAGGCGAACTCGACGCCGATGACACCGCCGCCCAGGATGATCGCGGACTTCGGCACGCGGTCCAGGACGAGGGCGTGGTCGGAGGAGATGATCCGGTTGCCGTCGATCTCCAGGCCCGGCAGCGACTTCGGCACGGAGCCGGTCGCCAGCAGGACGTGGCGGCCCTGGATCCGCTGCCCGTTCACGTCGACGGAGGTCGGGGAGGACAGGCGGCCCTCACCCGCGATGTACGTCACCTTCCGGGAGGCGACGAGTCCCTGCAGGCCCTTGTACAGGCCGGAGATCACGCCGTCCTTGTACTTGTGGACCCCGGCGATGTCGATGCCCTCGAAGGTGGCCTTGACGCCGAACTGCGCGCTCTCGCGCGCCTGGTCGGCGATCTCGCCCGCGTGCAGCAGGGCCTTGGTGGGGATGCAACCCCGGTGCAGGCAGGTGCCGCCGACCTTGTCCTTCTCGATCAGGGCGACGTCCAGGCCCAGCTGCGCCCCGCGCAGGGCCGCGGCGTAACCGCCACTACCACCGCCGAGGATCACTAGGTCGAAAACGGTGCTGGCGTCGTTCGCCACGTCACGTCCTCCATGCATGTGCGCCGTGCGCCGGTCGTCGCTGACCGCCGGCGGCTGGTGTCCGGCCGCTCTTTCTTCGGCCCTGTGGTGGGGGCCCTGTCCTGCCGACGCCCATCCTCGCACTTGTCGGAGGCCAACGAGACACGGGGCACCTATGTGAGACGCCCCACGTATCCAACCAAGGGGCGCGGGGCTGCATCGACCTGCGGCTCCGCCGCGCGGCCGCGACCGGCCGGGCTCCCTTGTGACGGGGGGACCGGCCCCACCGAGGGGTGCGGGGCTGTATCGACCTGCGGCTCCGCCGCGCGGCCGCGACCGGCTGGGCTCCCTTGTGACGGGCGTGACTGGTCCCACCCAGGGGTGCGGGGCTGTATCGATCTGCGGCTCTGCCGCGTGGGCGCGACCGGCTGGGCTCCCTTGTGACGGGGGGACCGGCCCGACCGAGGGGTGCGGGGCTGTATCGATCTGCGGCTCTGCCGCGTGGGCGCGACCGGCTGGGCTCCCTTGTGACGGGGGAGACCGGCCCCACCGAGGGGCGCGGGGAACTGCGCGACAAGCCACATCCGGCCCGCACCCGCCACACGGACGGACGGAACCGAGTGATCAGGCGCACAGTCCCCCAGCCCAGGCGGCTAGCCCAGCTCACCCGCGGCGGTCAGCTCCGCAAGCCGCACCAGCGTCCGCACCGCGGTCCCCGTACCACCCTTCGGCGTGTACCCGAAGGGCCCGCCCTCGTTGAACGCGGGCCCGGCGATGTCCAGGTGCGCCCAGGTGATCCCCTCGCCCACGAACTCCCGCAGGAACAGCCCGGCCACCAGCCCGCCGCCCATCCGCTCGCCCATGTTCGCGAGGTCGGCGGTGGCGGAGTCCATGCCCTTGCGCAGGTGCTCCGGCAGCGGCATGGGCCAGGCAGGCTCGCCGACCTCCTCGGCGGCCTCGTACACCGCCGTGCGGAACGCGTCGTCGTTGGCCATGACACCGAACGTCCGGCTGCCCAGCGCCAGCATCATCGCCCCGGTCAGCGTCGCCACGTCGACGATCGCGTCCGGCTTCTCCTGGGAGGCGGCCCACAGGGCGTCGGCGAGGACCAGTCGGCCCTCGGCGTCGGTGTTGAGCACCTCCACGGTCTTGCCGCTGAACATGCGCAGCACGTCACCCGGGCGGGTGGCGGTGCCGGACGGCATGTTCTCGGCCAGCGCCAGCCAGCCGGTGACGTTGACCTCGAGGCCGAGCCGCGCGGCGGCGACCACGGCGGCGAAGACCGCCGCCGCCCCGCTCATGTCGCACTTCATGGTCTCGTTGTGGCCGGCCGGCTTCAGCGAGATGCCGCCCGAGTCGTAGGTGATGCCCTTGCCGACGAAGGCGAGGTGCTTGTCCGCCTTGGAGGAGGTGTACGACAGCTTGACCAGGCGCGGGGCCGCCGCGGAGCCGCCGCCGACGCCCAGGATGCCGCCGTAGCCGCCCTTGGCGAGGGCCTTCTCGTCGAGCACCTGCACCTTGATGCCGTGCTCCTTGGCCGCGGTCTGCGCCAGGGTCGCGAACGCCGCGGGGTCGAGGTCGTTCGGCGGCATGTTGATCAGGTCGCGGGCCCGGTTGAGCTCCTCGCCGACGGCGGTGGCTCGGGCGAGCGCGGCCTTGTGGGCGGCGTCACGCGGCTTCCCGCCGAGCAGCGCGGCCTCGGCGAGCGGCGCCTTGGCGTTCTTCGCCTTGGCGTCGGCGCCGTTCTGCTTGTAGGCGTCGAAGGAGTACGCGCCCAGCACCACGCCCTCGGCGACCGCGCCGACGTCGTCGGCGTCCGTGAGGGGCAGGGCGAAGGCGGCCTTCTTGGAGCCGGTGAGGGCACGGGCGGCCACGCCGGCCGCCTTGCGGAGCGCCTCGGCGTCGAAGGACGCGTCCTTCTCGGGCTCCGCGCCCAGCCCCACCGCGAGCACGAGCGGCGCCTTGAAGCCGGCCGGGGCGGGCAGCTTCGTCACCTCGCCCTCGGCGCCGGTGGCACCGAGGGTTTCCAGCACGCCGGCGAGGCGGCCGTCGTAGGCGCTGTCCACAGGCTCGGCGCCTGGGGCAACGATCGGGCCCTTTGCGCCCTTGGCGACACCGATCACGATCGCGTCGGCCCGCAGGCCGGGCGCCGCGGCGGTGCTGAGAGTGAGAGCAGTCACTGTGGTGATTTCTCGCTTCCGATGTGGAGTTGCTGTGGCCGGAATGGGTGGGTCGACCGGGCCCGGCTGCAGACCCTAGACCGTGCCGTCGGAGTCCCGCCTGCCTCGCGGCGCCCGGCACGTGCATCTGCGGCGTTGTCGTCAGTCGCCGATGCTCCGCATCGACTCCCTCCTCCGCCTTGCAGCTGCACGCACCGGACACCGCGAGGCCCGCCCTTCGGGCGGACGACGGGACTCCGACGGCACGGTCTGATCTCGGCCGGAGGAGCGGTCGCACCCGGGGTAGGTCACTCCGGCGCGGCGAACCGGCGTGACGAACCCTGCGACGAGCCTACGCGTGCCTGCGCATTCGCTCATGCACGCGAGCGTTCACCTGTCGGTGGCGTCGTAGCCACTTCTGGATCCCCGCACTCCATGAGGTGGGTCACACTCGTCGGGTTCCGGCGAAGTGATCACTTCGCTGTTTCGCATGATTTCCACGGATTCTTCGCCGTATCGGCACAGCCATGCCTGCTGCCCGCGCGGGGATCCATCTCTGGGGGAGGACACACCATGGCGCACCGTGCGCGCATGTGGAGAAACGCCAAGAACGCCGCCGCCTTCATGGCGGCCGCGGGGCTGACGGCGCTGAGTCTGGGGGCGGCACCCGGCGCCACCGCGGCAGGGGAGCCGCGGATCGACCTGAGGGTCCTGGTCGTGGACAACGGGGACACCCCCGTGCAGGCCATCACCGCCCAGCTGAAGAGCACCGGTATCCCGTACACCGTCGTCGACCTCAACTCCGCGAGCCGGCCGACGATCACCGCGGCCTTCCTGGCCGACACCGTGAACGGGACGCCGAGGGCGAGGTTCCAGGGCGTCGTACTGCCCAACGAGGCACCGTTCGAGGCCGGTTCGGCCGAGCAGACGGCGCTGGAGACGTACGAGAAGACGTACGGCATCCCGCAGGTCGACGCCTACACCTGGGCACACCCGGAGGTCGGCCTGGAGTACGCGAACCACGCGGGCTCCCTCGACGGACAGCAGGCGTCCGTCACCACGGCCGGCAAGGCCGGCTGGTTCGGCTACCTCGACGGCGGCTTCACCTTCGAGGACAACTCGCCCACGATCGGCGAGAGTTACGGCTACCTGGCCGCGCCCAGGGCCGGCTACACCAGCTATGTCGACGCGCCCCTGCCGGGCGGGAGCGGCACCGGCAGCCTGGTCGGCGAGTACACCCACGACGGACGCCGCGAACTGGTCGTGACGTTCGCCTACAACCAGTACCAGCAGCAGTTCCGGCTACTGGCCCGCGGCATCGTCGAGTGGCTCACCCAGGGCGTCCACCTGGGCCGGGCCCGCAACTACTTCGCCGTCCACGTCGACGACGTCTTCGCGCCCGACGCCCGCTGGGACGCCGCGCGCAACTGCACGCCCGGCGACATCGACTGCGTCGGCGGCGGGGACGACGACGGCACCCCGATCCGGATGACGGCCGCCGACGCCGCGTACGCCGCCCAGTGGCAGCGGGAGCACGGCTTCACCATGGACATGGTCTACAACGCCGGTGCCGGGGAGGAGTGGAAGACCGAGAACGGCGGCACCGACGCCATGGCCGACCAACTCCTCGCCGACAAGGCCGAGTACCGCTGGATCAACCACACCTACAAGCACCCGTTCCTCGGCTGCGTCCAGGACACCTCCACCGTGCCGTGGAGCTGCGCCAAGAACGCCGACGGCTCCACGCAGTACATGAGCCGCGCCGACATCTCCGCGCAGATCCGCGACAACAACAACTGGGCGGCGGACAAGGGCCTGCTGGTCGACCGCACCGAACTGGTCACCGGCGAGCACTCCGGCCTCAGGACGCTCCCGCAGCAGCCCGAGGACAACCCCGACCTCGCCGGCGCCCTCTCCGACAACGGCGTCAAGTGGATCGCGTCCGACAACTCGCGCGAGCCCGAACAGCGCGCCGTCGGCAAGGCGTTGACCGTCCCGCGCTACCCGATGAACGTGTACTACAACACGGGCACCAAGGCCGAGATGGCCGACGAGTACAACTGGATCTACACCTCCCAGGCCGACGGCGGCAGCGGCATCTGCGAGGGCAACGCGGCCTCCACCTGTCTGTCCCAGCCCCTGGACACGGCCACGGGCTACGACGACTTCATCGTCCCGCAGGAGGCCCGCACCGACCTCGGTCACGCCATCAGCAACGACCCGCGGCCGCACTACGCCCACCAGTCCAACCTGGCCGAGGACCGCCTGCTCTACCCGGTCATGGAGAAGGTGCTCGACGACTACAAGGCGCTCTTCGCGGACAACACCCCGCTGGAGAACCTCCGCCAGAGCGCCATCGGCACCGAACTCCAGCGCCGCGCCGCCTGGCAGGCCGCCGTCGCCGCCAACAAGGTGACCGCGTACCGCATCGGCAACACGGTGACGATCACCGCCCCGAACGGCACCCGGATCCCGGTCACCGCCCCCGAGGGCACGAAGAAGCAGCAGCTCCTCAGCAGCTCCGTCTTCGGCACCCCGTACGCCGGCAGCCGCTCGGACTGGACCACGGCGGGCGGCCTGCAGACCGCGCTGACGCTGAACCTGCCGTAAACCACAACGCCCCTCAAGGGGCGCGGGGCTGTATCGATCTGCGGCTCCGCCGCGTGGGCGCGACCGGCCACGAGGGCCTGCTCCCGACAGGCCAGCCGCAGAGCGGGCCCTGCTGGCCGCCCTGGCGCCGCTGACGGCGGGCGCCCTGCTCGCCCTGGCCCACCCGCTCCCCGACCCGGTGGGCCTGGCCCTGCTGGCGGGCTCGCAGGCCACGGTGATGCTGCTCGGACTGCTCTCGGTGGCACCCTCCGTGCGGGAATCACCCGGCGGGGCCGGGGCCCCCGGACCGGCGAGTTCCCTGCCGTACGCCCTGTTCGGTCTCGGCAGCGGCGCCCTCGTTCTGTACGCGGCCCTGGGCGACGTACTGGCGGGGCAGGAGCACAGCGCGCCGGCCGCGCCCTCCGCCGTGGCGCTCACCCTCAGCATGGGCCCGGCCGAATGGCTGCTGTACCGCTTCCGCAGCGGCAGCCTGGCCGGACTGCGCTCCACGGGCACCCCGCACGCCTTCCGGCGGGCCACCCTGCGCACGGGCGCCGAGTGCCTCGCCGGCTATCTGCTGGTCCTGATGGCCCTCGGCCTGACCGCCAACGCCCTGTGGCCGGACGCGCCCGCCCTCACCGCCGTACGCCTCACGGACCTGCTCCTGCTGGGCGTGGTGCTGTGGACCTGGCTGCTGCTGCAGTCCTTCGGCGCGGTCCTCGGCACGGCCGCCGTCTGCTGCGCCGCCGCCCTCGCCCAGACCCTCGCCCTGCTCACCCACCTCACCGACCCGCACGGGGTGGCCCTTACGGTGTACGCAACGGCGGCCGCCGTCCAGGCGCTGCTGGTCCGCACACTCCTGGGAAGAGCGACGGCCCACCGATGAACACGCGATCCCTCCTCGCGACCGCGTCCCTGCTCCTGCTGCTCACGGGCTGCACGACGGTCTCCGACGGCAAGAACGGCAAGGGCGGCACCGACGACAAGGACGACAGAACGGCGGCAGGCGGCACGGCCACGGGCAAGCACTGGCAGCCCCGGCCCGGCATCGGCTGGCAGTGGCAGCTCAGCGGCAAGGTGGACACCTCCGTGGACGTGCCGGTGTACGACATCGACGGCTTCGACCAGTCCGAGGAGACGGTCGCCGAGCTGCACGGGGACGGCCGCAAGGTCATCTGCTATCTGTCCACCGGCGCCTGGGAGGACTGGCGCCCGGACGCCGACGACTTCCCCAAGTCGGTGATCGGCAAGGGCAACGGCTGGGAGGGCGAGCGCTGGCTCGACATCCGCGCGGTGGACGTCCTCGAACCCCTGATGGCGGAGCGCCTCGACATGTGCCGCGAGAAGGGCTTCGACGCGGTCGAGCCGGACAACATGGACGGCTACAAGAACACCACCGGCTTCCCGCTGAAGGCGGCGGACCAGCTCCGCTACAACCGGCTGATCGCCCGCCTCGCCCACGAGCGGGGCATGTCCGTCGGCCTGAAGAACGACCTCGACCAGATCCCCGCCCTTGTCGACGACTTCGACTTCGCGGTCAACGAGCAGTGCGCGCAGTACGACGAGTGCGCGGACATGACGCCGTTCATCGAGGCGGACAAGGCCGTCTTCCATGTCGAGTACGAACTTCCGACCAGCGACTTCTGCGCCGAGTCCAGGCGGCTGAAACTGAGTTCCCTGCTGAAGAAGTACGAACTGGGGGTGTGGCGCGAGGCCTGCTGAGGTTGTTCAGGCGCCCAGGGTCAGGGCCACCAGAGCCGTTGTCGCCGCTGTTTCCGCCACACCGCCGAACACGTCCCCGGTCACTCCGCCGAAGCGGCGGGTGCAGTGGCGGAGGAGGAGTTCGGCGGTGGCGAGCGCGGCCGGCAGGGCGAGGGGGGTGCGGACGGCGTCGTAGCCCTCGGACAGGGCGCCGACGGCTGCCGCGGCGGCAATGAACACGGCCGTCAGTGCCAGTGCGGCCGGTACCTGGACCACGCCCGCGACCGCCGCGCCCAGGCCCTCCGGGCGGGCCGGCGGGACGCCCGCGCGGGCCGCCAGGGTGAGAGCCAGCCGGGCCGCCACCGCCGAGACCACGGCGGCGACGGCACCCCGCGCCCACGAGTCGTCGTACAGCCGCGCCAGCGCCGCCACCTGCGCGAGCAGCACGAACACGAGCGTGAGCACCCCGAACGGTCCGATGTCCGACTGCTTCATGATCCGCAGCGCGTCCTCCGCGGGCTTGCCGCTGCCCAGACCGTCCGCCGTGTCCGCGAGCCCGTCCAGGTGCAGTCCCCGGGTGAGTACGGCGGGTACGGCGGCGGAGGCGACGGCGGCGAGCAGCGGGCCCGCGCCCAGGAACAGCAGGAGCAGCCCCAGGCCGGCCGCGCAGCCCCCGACGACCAGCCCCACCACGGGCGCGCACAGCATGCCGCCGCGCGCCGCCTCCCGGTCCCAGCGGCTCACCCGCACGGGGAGCACGGTGAGGGTGCCGAAGGCGAAGCGGAGACCGTGGAGCGGTGGCGGGGTCATGGACACGGCGGCAGACTAGCCCGGCCGCCTGTTCCGCCAGGCAGCCCACCCCACCGCCCGCGACACTGGGGACATGGGCGATTGGCTGCAGCGCAACATCGTGGAGCCGGGCAAACTCCCGCTGCTCCTCGCGCTGGCCGCGTTCGTCCTCACCTTCCTGATCACCCGGATGATCACCCGCCTCATCCGGGCGGGCAGGGGGCCCTTCGGCAACATCAGCTCCGGCGGGGTCCACATCCACCATGTCGTCCCCGGGGTCGTACTGATCGTCGCGGGCGGCTTCGGCGCGGTGGCGAGCGGGGCGCGCGGCTTCGGCGCCGGGGCCTTCGCGGTGGTCTTCGGCATCGGCGCGGGGCTCGTCCTCGACGAGTTCGCGCTGATCCTGCACCTTGACGACGTGTACTGGACGGAAGCGGGACGCAAGAGCCTGGAGGCGGTCGTGCTGACGGCCGCGCTCGGGGGGCTGCTGCTGGTGGGAGCGGCGCCGTTCGGCGTCAACGACATGAGCGACGCGGAGCTTCAGGACCGGGGAACCGTGCTGGCGACCGTCGCCGTGAACTTCCTGCTGTCGCTGGCCGTGCTGTTCAAGGGCAAGATCAAGATGGCGGTGATCAGTGTGTTCATCCCGTTCATCGGGCTGATCGGTGTGGTGCGGGTGGCCCGGCCCGGGTCGCCCTGGGCGCGGCGGTTCTACCGGCGGCGGCCGCACGCCCGGGCGAGGGCGATCCTGCGGGCGTACCGGCATGATCGGCGGTGGGTGGGGCCGGGGCGGGTGCTGGGGGACTGGCTCGGGGGGAAGACGGATGCGGAGCTTTCTCGCAAGGGCGCCTAATGAGTGTGGGTGCGTTTGTTGTTTGGCGCCTGCGGGTGCGTTGTGGTTGCTCGCGCAGTTCCCCGCGCCCCTTTGGTGGGACATCGTGCCGCGCACAGCAATGCCACCGCTGCCATCGCCGCCAAATGCTCCTTGCCCGCCAAGTTGCTCTTCAGTAGGACCTCCAGCACTATCGCGGCGATCACCGCGCCCGCCGTGACGTACGCCCGGTAGTGGTGGCCCAGGTACACCGCCAGGCCCACCACCGCCGCCGACGGGCCCGTGTCGACCACCGCGGCGTCGGAGGCGGGAAGGCAGCCGAGGGCGATGCCGGCGCGGGCGTACAGGGTGCCGGCGAGGGTCGCTGTGTAGGCCACGGCCAGGGTGCGTCGGCGGCCCAGGCAGATCTCCGCGAGGCCGAAGACCAGCAGGATCTGGGCGAGGGCACCCCAGACCGGCAGGTCGAGGGCGGGGACGAAGAGGGAGAGCGGGGTGCGCAGGAGGGCGAGCCACAGGGGGTCCTGGGCCCGGACCGCGCCGAGGTCCTGGACTGGCTGGTAGCCCCAGGGCTGGTTCTGCATGACCTGTATGGCCGACGTCAGGCACACCGCGGCGAGGGTCATCGGAGCCGCCCGCCACCGCCGCTCCACCAGGACCTCGCGCACGTCCCCGTACAACGGCCCCCACTCGGCACGGGCCCAGCGGGCGACGCGGGGGTTCATCGCAGGAACCCCTCCGCGCGCGCCGACGCGAGGCCGATACGGGGGAGGTCCGCGCTCTTTTCGAAGAGGAGGAACCTGGGCTCCCAGATGGGCCGGTACTTGGCGTTGGCGCGGTACAGGGACTCGATCTGCCACCAGCGGGAGAAGAAGCTCAACAGGGAGCGCCACAGCCTCAGCACCGGCCCGGCGCCAAGACGTGCGCCACGTTCGAAGACCGAGCGGAACATCGCGAAGTTGAGCGACACCTGGGTGATCTGGACCTCCCGGGCGCGCCGGAGGAGTTCGATCACCATGAACTCCATCAGGCCGTTGTCGGAGTCCCGGTCGCGTCGCATCAGGTCGAGGGAGAGCCCCTGCGGGCCCCACGGCACGAAGGAGAGCAGGGCACGCAGATCACCGTGCGCGTCCGTGCACTCCAGCATCACGCAGCGCCCGTCCTCCGGGTCCCCGAGCCGCCCCAGCGCCATGCTGAACCCGCGCTCGGTGGCCCCGTCCCGCCAGTCGTCGGCGCGGCGCAGGAGATACGCCAGTTCGGCGGCCGGGATGTCCTCGTGGCGCCGTACGCGCACGGTGTACCCGGCGCGGTGGACCCGGTTGTACGCCTGCCGGACGGTCCGCATGGCCCGGCCCTCCAGGGTGAACTCGGCGACGTCGACGATCGCCTCGTCCCCGAGTTCCAGGGCGTCCAGCCCGTGCCGGGCGTACACCGTCCCGGCCTCCTCGCTGGCCCCCATCACCGCCGGGATCCACCCGTGCGCCCGCGCCTCGGCGAGCCATGGTTCGATCGCCCCCGGCCAGGCCTCCGGGTCCCCGAGCGGATCGCCGGACGCCAGGGAGACCCCGCCGACCACCCGGTAGGCGACCGCCGCCTTCCCGGTCGGCGACCAGCGCACGCTCTTCTCCCGGCGCAGCGCGAAGTACCCGAGCGAGTCCCGCTCGCCGTGCCGGTCGAGCAGCTCCCGCAGCCGCTTCTCGTCGTCCTCGGTCAGCGGGTCCACGGCCCGCCGGGAGCGGAAGGCCGCGTACAGGACGGCGAGGACGAGGACGGTGCTCAGCACGTTGACGGTGACGTCGACCCAGTTCGGGGTGGCGATGCCGGGGGAGCGGAAGTCGGAGATCGAGACCAGGCGGAGGGTCCCGTAGCGCCAGCACTCGGCGAACGTGGAGTGGCCCCGGGCCTGGTTGGTCGCCGTCACCAGCAGTGCGGCGAGCAGCGACGAGACGAGCAGCCCGCCGGCGCCCACGGTCGCGGCGAGCTTCGGGTTGGCCCGGTCACCCTTGGCGTAGAACTCGCGCCGCCCGAGCACCAGCGCGCCGACGAAGGCGGCCGTCAGGGCCAGCGACACCCAGTTCTGCGGGTGCCGGCGGATCTCCGGGAACACCATCGCGAAGGCCAGCAGCGCGAGGAACGCCCCGCCGAGCCCGAGGTTGAGGATCCACGCGGCGCGCTTGCGACGCCGCATGGTGATCGCCAGGAACGCCGTGAACACACCGGAGGCGAAGCCGGCGGTCAGCAGATACGGCGTGAACAGGTCCTCCTGGTTGTGCCGCCGCACGTCCTGCCCCAGGGAAACCCACACCGCGCTGAGGAAGTTGACGAAGGCGACGGCACGCAGGTACCAGACGGCGAAAGCGGCGGCGACCCGGGCGTTTCCCATAGGAGGGGATGATATGTCCCATTTTCCGCCGCGACGGTGCTAAGCCACGACGGCGCAGCCCGGCAGGTGCCGGACCGGCCGCCGCCGACTCACTCCTTCTCCGGCTCCTTCTCCGGCTCCTCCTCGGCGGCCTCGGCCTTCTCCGGCCGCTCCGGCAGCTCGGCGGCCAGGGCCGCCGCGGCCTGCACCAGCGGCAGCGCCAGCAGCGCCCCCGCGCCCTCCCCGACCTTCACGCCCTGGTCGAGCAGCGGCTCCAGCGCCATCCGGTCCAGCGCCTTCGCCTGCCCCGGCTCCCCGCTCCTGCTCGCCGCCAGCCACCAGTCCGGCGCCCGGAACGCGATCCGCTGCCCCACGAGCGCGCACGCGGCCGTCACGACCCCGTCCAGCACGACCGGCAACTTCCGTACGGCGCACTGCAGCAGAAAGCCCGTCATCGCGGCGAGGTCGGCCCCGCCCGCGGTCGCCAGCAGCTGCAACTGCTCCCCGAGCACCGGCCGCGCCCGTCGGAGCGCGTCCCGGATGGCCGCGCACTTGCGCATCCACGCCAAATCGTCGATGCCCTCGCCGCCCCGCCCGGTCACCACCGAGGCGTCGGTCCCGCACAGCGCGGCGACCAGCACCCCGGCCGCCGTGGTCCCGCCCACGCTCACATCGCCGAGGACGACCAGATCCGTACCGGAGTCGGCCTCCTCGTCCGCGACCGCCATACCCGCCCGGAAGGCCGCCTCGGCCTCCTCGATCGTCAGCGCGTCCTCGATGTCGATCCGGCCGCTGCCGCGCCGCACCCGGTGCCGTACGACGTCCTCCGGGAACGCCTCCGGCTCGCAGTCCAGCGCCATGTCCACGATCCGCACGGGCACGTCGAGACGCCGGGCGAGCACCGAGACCGGCCGGCCGCCCTCCAGGATCTCCCGCACCAGCTCCGCGGCGGTGCCCGCGGGCCGGCCCGAGACATCGAGCTCGGCGACGCCGTGGTCGCCGGCGAACAGCACCACCCGCGGCCGTACGACCGGCCGCACGGGCACCGAACCCTGCGCCGCCGCCAGCCACTCACCCAGGTCGTCCAGGCGCCCCAGTGCTCCGGGCGGCACGATCTGACGTTCCCGGCGGGCCTCCGCGTCGCGGCGGACGCCGCCGTCGGGGCGCTCGATCAGATCGGTGAAGTCGTCGAGATTAAGCGAGCTCATTCGCCGAACAGTACCGGCACCGGGCGACCGGTTCGGCGGCACATGGGCACCCCACAGGCGCGACGTCTTTGCACCCAAGATCGGTATCCCATACGTTCCGCTTTGCTGCGGAATGTCGTAGCGCTCGCGTCCTGCCCTTCCCTCGGAGCCGCTCATGCCCTCCCGGCCCAGGCCCATCCACGACCCGCGCCGCGACGACTGCCCGTGGTGCGGCTCGAAACGCCTGCGCACCCGACTGCGGTCCCCGGACCTGCGCCACCGCAGACCGGGCACCTTCGTGGTCGACGAGTGCCGGGACTGCGCGCACGCCTTCCAGAACCCGCGCCTGACGCCCGAGGCACTGACGCTCTACGACGTCCAGCGCGAGCGGCGGCCCAGCCGCGGGCACCTGCGGGCGACGGCCCGGGCGATGCTGCCCTTCCCGGAGCCGGAGAGCTGGCTGGACGTCGGCACGGGGGACGCGCACTTTCCCCTGGAAGCGAAGGAACTGTTCGCCTACACGGCGTTCGACGGAGTGGACCCGACCCCGCGCGTGCGGCGGGCGAGAGCGGCGGGCCGCCTCGACGAGGCCCACCTCGGCCATCTCACCGCCCCCGACGTCCTCGCCCGCCTGCGCGGCCGCTACGACGTCGTCAGCCTGCTCCACCACCTGGAACACACCCGCGAACCCCGGGAGGAACTCACCGCCGCCCTCACCGCCCTGCGCCCCGGCGGCCACCTCCTCCTCGAACTCCCCGACCCCACGAGCGCGTCCGCGACCGTCCTCGGCAAGTGGTGGCACCCCTACGACCAGCCCCGCCACCTCCATCTGATCCCCCTGACCAACCTCGTCCTCGAACTCGAGTCCCAGGGCTGCGACATCATCGCCGTCGACCGCAGAACCCCCCACACCCCCCGAGACCTCTCGACAGCAACCTCCCTCTACCTGAACCGAACCCGCCTCCACCGGGCAGCGGGACCCGTGACCGTCGTCGCCGCCCTCCTGGACCACGCCCTGGCCCCGGCCCTCAGCCGCACCCGCTTCTCAAACGCGTACCGAGTGATCGCCCAAAAGCGCACCTAGCTGCGGGCAGTCGTGCGACTGCGGCCCGGTGGGGGCTGATCGCGCAGTTCCCCGCGCCCCTTCAACTTGCGCAGCTGCGGGCAGTCGTGCCTCCCCCAGTGCCTTAAGGGCCTGGGAGGTACCCCCAGGCGGCACGGGTGGGCGCAGCGGCACCCCGCCAACGCCGGCGAGTGAAACCCACCCCCGGCCCACCCCTCACCCCCGTAGCACCACCGCCTGCCCCGCCACCACCAGCACAACCTCCTCGCACTCACCCGCCACCGCCGCGTTCAACCGCCCCAGCTCATCCCGGTACCGCCGCCCCGAAGCGGTCGCCGGCACGATCCCCGACCCCACCTCGTTGGACACCAGCACCACAACCCGCCGAGCCCCCCGCACCGCCCCCGCCAACTCCGCGACCCGCCCCCGCAACGCCCGCTCACCCCCGTCCGCCCACACCGCGTCGTCCCACGCCCCCACGGAGTCCATGACATCCGTCAGCCACAGCGACAGACAGTCGATCAGCACCGGCGCCCCTTCCTCCGCCAGCAACGGCACCAGATCGCACGTCTCCGCCGTCCGCCACGACCCCGGCCGCCGCTCCCGGTGCGCCGCCACCCGCGCCGCCCACTCGGTGTCCCCGCCCCGCGTCCCCCCGGTCGCCACGTACAGCACGTCGGGGAACGACTCCAGCCGCCGCTCCGCCTCCACCGACTTCCCCGACCGCGCCCCGCCCAGCACCAGCGTCCGCCGCGGCACGTCCGGCACGTCCTCGTACACCCCCGCCACCAGCGTCGTACCGTCCGGCACCGCCCGCGCCCCCGCCGCCGCGAGCCGCCGCGTCAACTCCGCGCCCGGCGGCACGTCATGGTCCAGATGTACGGCGATGACGTCCGTCGTCGGCCCGACCGCACCCACCGCCCGCAGCTTCGCCAGCGCGTCCGGCCGCCCCACCAGATCCGCGAGGACCAGGTCGTACCGCTCGGCGGGCTCCGCCCCCTCCTCCAGACCGGCCGGCGCACCCCCCGGCGGCAGATACAGCAGCCGCTGCCCGTCGGGACCGGTCACCGCGTAGCCGGTCCCCGGCGCGTCCATCGCCACCGCCCGCACCCGATGCCCCGTCAGCAGCGCCAGCTCCCGCCCGTCCGGCACCCGCCCCGGCTGCGGCAGCCCGGCCGGCACCTCCACCGGCGGCCCGTCGTGCGGATGCGACAGCAGCACCTGCCGTACACCGCTCAGCGAATGCCCCACCCGGGCCGCCGCGAAGGCCGCACCCGGCGTCAGATCGAGCAGCAGCGCCCCGTCCACGAGCAACGCGGTCGCCGCACGCGCGTGCGTGCCCAGCGACGTCGCGCACGCCGCGCAGGGGCAGTCGGGGCGGGGCAGTCCCGCGGGGGCACCGGTACCGAGCAGAGTCACTTCCACAAAGCGTATTTTCGCGCCCCTGACCTGCTCTTGCGCATCCGACTAGGCTGCTCGGCAGGAGCCGGACCAAGATCCGGCTTCTGCTCTGCACGTGTTCATCGTGGTAGCTTGTGTGCCGTTCGGCCTGCGAAAACCAAGCTGGCCGGGCCTACCGCCGGGCTGGCGGGATGTCAGGTCTGTGGAGCTGGCGTAAGACTGCTGGGCGTACCAACGTCCCTTGCCGTTGGTTCGGGGCAGCTGCTGTCTGAGAAGCAGAAAGCTCAACCCGCGAGGGTCGAATCCCCCTGCTTCAGCTGGGGGAGAAGTCAAACCAGGGAGGCGTACATGGCGGCATGGACGTGGCGGTTCGAGAAGGCCGACGGGACGGAGGTCCAGCCCGCGGTCGAGCCGGACGAGTTCACCACCCAGGGGGACGCCGAGTCCTGGATCGGGGAACAGTGGAAGGCCCTCCTCGAAGGCGGCGCGGACCAGGTGCGGCTCTTCGAGGACTCCAGCGAGATCTACGGCCCCATGAGCCTGCACGCGAACGAGGCGTAACCCCGCACGCAGGAAGGGGCGGCCCCGGCTCCGCACACACGGCCGCCCCTCCGCACCGCCTCACTGCTCACCCAGCGTCACCTCGGCCTTCTTCTCCTTGCCGTCGCCGTTGTGAGTGAACGTCACCGTCGTCCGGTCACCCGGCTTCAGCTCGGCCAGCGCCTCCGTCAGCGAGGTGATGGTCGTGATGTCCGTGTCACCCAGCCGGACGATGACGTCCCCCGGCCGGATGCCCGCCTTGTCGGCCGCGCCCCCGTCCCTCACCTCCACCACGACCACCCCCGCGGGCTGGAACTCGGCGTCCACGAAGGTGCGTCCGGTGATGCCCAGGGCCGCCCGGCCCGAGTCGGTGACCCGGCCGCTCCTCACGATCTGGTCGGCGATCGTGCGCACGGTCGACGCGGGGATCGCGAACCCGATACCGGGCGCCGCGCCCCCGCCGAGCTCGGGATCGGTCGCGGCGAGCGTCGGAATGCCGATGATCCGCCCGTCCAGACCGACCAGCGCGCCGCCGCTGTTGCCCGGGTTGATCGCCGCCGAGGTCTGCACCATGTTGGCGAGGGTCGCCCCCGTACCGCCGTTGTCGCCGCCCTCGCTGACGGTCCGTCCGGTCGCCGAGACGATGCCCTCCGTCACGCTCGACGACAGCCCGAGTGGCGAGCCCATCGCCAGCACGACCTGCCCGACCTGCACCTTCGAGGAATCCCCGAACGCGGCCGCCCGGAGCCCGGCCGGCACGCTGTCCAGTTTGACCACGGCGAGATCCTGCTCCGGGTACGACGAGACGAGGGTCGCCGTGAGCGGCTTCTTGCTGTTGGCGGTGGTCACCCGGAACGTCCGCCCGTCCCCGACGACATGCGCGTTGGTGACGATGTGCCCCTTGCCGTCGTAGACGACGCCCGACCCCAGCCCGCTCTCCGTCTCGATCTGCACGACCGACGGCAGGACGTCCCTGATCACCCGCTGGAAGTCGCTCTGCAGATCGTCCGCGGCCTTCCCCGGCGGCGGCACGACGGCCTGCGCGGCTTGTTCCGTGACGGGCTCCGGAGACCGCGTGGCGGCGGGCGCCCCGAACCCGGAACACCCGGCGCAACACACGAGCAGGGCGAACCCCAGAGCCCGAAAACGGGAAGCGTCCATGCCCCGAGTCTCACGGCGAGAAGCCTGAAGGGCTTCTTCAACTCACCCGAACGAGCGAAGCAACGGCGATTGCAGCATGCCCAGGGGCGCGGGGCCTTGTCGATATGCGGCTCCGCCGCGTGGGCGCGATCAACCCCCACCGGCCCGCAGTGTTACTACAACGCCCCCCGAACCCCACAAAGATGCAGCAACGCCGCCACCGCACGGTACGGATCCGTCCTCCCGGCCCGCTCCTCGACCGCCAGCAACGCCTCCGCCTTCGCGGGATCGTCCGGCACCCCGGTGCTGTCAGAGACCGTGTCGGTGAACACCCGCACCCCATACCACGCCTGCAAAGGCGCCCCGATCCCGGCCAGCGCGTCGGTCAGCGTGCTCAGCCGGTCGGCGCGCACGTCCAGACCGAGCCGATTGGTATAGGCCACCGTGTCGAACGCGGCCAGCGCGCCCGCCCAGTCCCCGCTCAGCCCCGGCCGCATGGCCAGCGCGTCCGCGTTGCGCACGAGCAGCGACAGCAGCCCGCCCGGGGCCAGCATCCGCCCCAGCCCGGCCAGCAGGGCGTCCGGCTCCTCGACGTACATCAGCACGCCGTGGCACAGCACCACGTCGAAGCTGCCCGGCAGGAAGTGCACACCGGTGTCCCGGCCGTCGCCCTCGATGATCCGCATCCGTTCCCGGATGCCCTCCGGCTCCCCGGACAGCGCCTCACGGGCCGCCGCGGCCATCGTCGCGTCCTGCTCCAGACCGGTCACCTGGTGACCGAGGCGGGCCAGCCGCAGCGCCTGCGTGCCCTGGCCCATCCCCACGTCGAGTACCCGGAGCCGCTGCCCGACCGGATACCGGCCCGCGATCTGCTCGTCGAGCTGCCGGGCCACCAGCTCCTGCCGTACGACATCACGCAGCCCGCCCAGCCTGCTCAGCCAGGCCTCGGCCGCTCCCCCGGAGAAGGCCGTCGTGCTCAGGGCCGCTCTCCGCGCTTGACCTGCGGCTTGGGCAGCCGGAGACGGCGCATCTGCAGGGAACGCATGAGGGCGTAGGCGACCGCGCCCCGCTTGTTCTGGTCGGGGTAGCGGGCGTGCAGCGCCTTGCGGAGCCGGAAGGCGGTGACGATCGAGTCGAGCACGATCAGCACGATCACGACCAGCCACAGCAGCAGCGCGATGTTCTGCAGCGAGGCCACCCGGACCAGGCTCAGCACCAGGATCAGCACGGCCATGGGCAGGAAGAACTCCGCCACGTTGAACCGCGAGTCGATGAAGTCACGCGCGAACTTGCGGACCGGGCCCTTGTCACGGGCCGGCAGATACCGCTCGTCGCCGCCCGCCAGCGCCTGGCGCTGACGCTCCAGCTGGGCGCGGCGCTCGTCGCGCTGGCGCTTGGACGCCTCCTTGCGCGTCGTCGGCGTGTTGGCGACGCTGCGGCGCTGGGACTGGGCCTCATTGCGCTTGGGCGTCGGCCGGCCCTTGGGGGCCTGCGGGTCTCGGGGCTGCTTGGAGTCGGTCACCGCCGCCTTGTCGGCGGGGGCCTTCTCTTCCTTGGCACGGCTACGGAACACAAAACCCAAGGGTAAGCGCTCACGGGCATGGACCCCAGCCCGGCGGGGAACGATCCGGCAACACCAGACGTCTGTAGTGGAGACGGATCGGGATAGACGGGGGAAAAGAGAGGAAGTGGGGGCGTAAGGGAGGCTGAGCGCCCACCCTGAGCGTCACCTACTCCTTACGCCGGAGCAAGGACCCGGTCAGTCGTTCTCGGGGAGGAGCGCATCCGCCCCCGAACAGTGCGTCAATGGATGCAGGGCCCGTACTGTGGGTTCTGTCGCAGAGCTGGAGCTGGACGTCAGAAGGGGGCGCGCGAAGCCCATGAGCGGTGTCATGAAGCGTATGGGGATGATCTTCCGCGCGAAGGCGAACAAGGCCCTTGACCGGGCCGAGGACCCGCGCGAGACCCTCGATTACTCGTACCAGAAGCAGCTGGAGCTCCTGCAGAAGGTGCGCCGCGGTGTCGCCGACGTGGCCACCTCGCGCAAGCGCCTGGAGCTGCAGCTCAACCAGTTGCAGTCGCAGTCCTCGAAGCTGGAGGACCAGGGCCGCAAGGCGCTGGCGCTCGGCCGTGAGGACCTCGCCCGTGAGGCCCTCTCCCGCCGTGCCGCCCTCCAGCAGCAGGTCACCGACCTGGAGACGCAGCACGCCACGCTCCAGGGCGAGGAGGAGAAGCTCACCCTCGCGGCGCAGCGCCTGCAGGCCAAGGTCGACGCCTTCCGCACGAAGAAGGAGACCATCAAGGCCACCTACACCGCCGCCCAGGCCCAGACCCGCATCGGCGAGGCCTTCTCCGGCATCTCCGAGGAGATGGGCGACGTCGGCCTCGCGATCCAGCGCGCCGAGGACAAGACCGCCCAGCTCCAGGCCCGGGCCGGCGCCCTCGACGAGCTCCTCGCCTCCGGCGCCCTGGACGACCCGACCGGCCTCGCGAAGGACGACATCCAGAGCGAGCTGGACCGGCTCTCCGGTGGTACGGATGTAGAGCTGGAGCTGCAGCGCATGAAGGCCGAGCTCGCCGGAGGCACCTCCGCGGGCCAGCAGGCCATCGAGGGCGGCACGAGCCAGCAGCAGTCCCAGCCGCAGTCGCAGCAGCAGCCGCAGGACACCCCGCGCTTCGACAAGCAGTAGCAGCCCGGCGCCGGGGACCGGAGCCGAGGAGGGCCGACATGATCGTACGGATCATGGGGGAGGGCCAGTGGAAGCTGGCCGACTCCCACTTCGCCGAGCTGAACAAGCTGGACGACGAGCTGCTCGCGGAGATGGAGGGCGGCGACGACACCGGCTTCCACCGCACCCTCGACGCCCTCCTCACCGCGGTCCGCCGCCTCGGCGAGCCCCTTCCCGACGACGCGCTCGAACCCTCGGAACTGATCCTCCCGGCCCCGGACGCGAGCCTGGAGGAGGTCCGGGAGATGCTGAGTGACGACGGGCTGATTCCGGGGTGAGAAGGATCATGTGAACAACCCGTCCGGCGTTTGACCCGTCCGGCGTGTGAAAGGCGACGGTAAGCACAAAGTGACCACCCTCGCCCGAGCCCGGCGCCAGCTGAAAGCCCACCCCCTCGCCCTCGACTCGGCTCTCGCAGCAGGCGTCCTGCTCTGCATGCTCGCCGGCTCCTTCGTCGATCCCCACAGCGGTCACACCGTCAGCTGGCGCATCCGCACCCCCGACCCCCTCAGCCTCCTGCTGATGACCCTCGGCGCCGAGGCCCTGGTCTTCCGCCGCCGCGCCCCCATGACGGTCCTCGCCGTCACCGGCACCCTCTCCGTCGTCGAGTTCATCACCGGCGACCCCCGCGCCCCCGTCGCCATGTCCGCCGTCGTCGCCCTCTTCACCGTCGCCGCCGCCACCGACCGCCCCACCACCGTGCGTGCCGGACTGATCACGATGACCGCGCTCACCAGCGCCGCCATGCTCGCCGGCCCGCTGCCCTGGTACGCGCAGGAAAACCTGGGCATCCTCGCCTGGACCGGCATCGGCGCCACCGCGGGCGACGCCGTCCGCAGCCGCCGGGCCGTCGTCCAGGCCATCCGCGAGCGCGCCGAGCGGGCCGAGCGCACCCGCGAGGAGGAGGCCCGCCGCCGCGTCGCAGAGGAGCGCCTGCGCATCGCCCGTGATCTGCACGACGTGGTCGCCCACCACATCGCCCTGGTCAACGTCCAGGCCGGCGTCGCCGCCCACGTCATGGACAAGCGCCCCGACCAGGCCAAGGAAGCCCTCGCCCATGTCCGCGAGGCCAGCCGCTCCGCGCTCAACGAGCTGCGCGCCACCGTCGGCCTGCTGCGCCAGTCCGGCGACCCGGAGGCCCCCACCGAACCGGCCCCCGGCCTGGACCGCCTCGACGAGCTGGCCGGCACCTTCCGCAGCGCCGGCCTACCGGTCGTGGTCGCCCGCGCCGACCACGACACGAGCCTCCCCGCCGCCGTCGACCTGGCCGCCTACCGGCTCATCCAGGAGGCCCTGACCAACGTCCAGAAGCATGCGGGAGCGGACGCGAAGGCCGAGGTCAGCGTCGTACGCGTGGGACCGCACATCGAGATCACCGTCCTCGACGACGGCTGCCCCGGGCCCGAGGAGGCTCCGGTCACCGGCGGCGGACACGGCCTGCTCGGCATGCGGGAACGCGTCACCGCCCTGCGCGGCACCCTCACCACCGGTCCCCGCTACGGAGGCGGCTTCCGGGTGCATGCGATCCTGCCGGTCAAGCCCCGTACCCGGACAGCCGAGGACCCCGTATGACGATCCGTGTCCTGCTCGCCGACGACCAGGCGCTGCTGCGCAGCGCGTTCCGGGTGCTCGTCGACTCCGAGTCCGACATGGAGGTGGTGGGGGAGGCGTCCGACGGGGCGCAGGCGGTCCGGCTGGCCCGGGAGGAGCGCCCGGACGTCGTCCTGATGGACATCCGCATGCCCGGCACGGACGGTCTCGCCGCGACCCGGGAGATCAGCGCCGACCCCGACCTCGCCCAGGTCCGGGTGGTCATCCTGACCACCTTCGAGGTCGACGACTACGTGGTGCAGTCGCTGCGCGCGGGCGCCTCCGGCTTCCTCGGCAAGGGCAGCGAGCCGGAGGAACTCCTGAACGCGATCCGGATAGCCGCCGGCGGCGAGGCCCTGCTCTCCCCGGCCGCGACCAAGGGCCTGATCGCCCGCTTCCTCGCGCAGGGCGACTTCACCGGTGAGGACGACGACCCCGCGCGGGCGGAGCGCCTCGGCGCCCTCACGGTGCGCGAGCGCGAGGTCCTCGTGCAGGTGGCGGGCGGGCACTCCAACGACGAGATCGCCGAGCGTCTGGAGGTCAGCCCGCTGACCGTGAAGACGCACGTCAACCGGGCCATGGCCAAGCTGGGCGCCCGCGACCGGGCCCAGCTCGTGGTGATCGCGTACGAGTCCGGGCTGGTACGCCCGAGGGTGGAGTGACCACAACTGTCCTGTCCTGCCCTGCGATACTCGAACTGCGCAAGGACCGCAGGGACAGGAAGCGGGCCCTGAAGCGGCGGACCGTACAGCCCGACGGGACGCCCGAACCGGCGGGCGTCTGAGGGCAGTTCGGCACGGCGGACCGCCTGTCCGTCGTGCCGACGGTATTCCCGGCGCTTTGGTTCCCTATGCTGTGCGCTCGAACTGCTCGGCGGCGAAAGGGAATCGGTCGTGCCGCTGCACAAGGACGACCCGAGGACGATCGGCGGATACCGGATCGTCGACCGTCTCGGGGCCGGAGGCATGGGTGTCGTCTACCGGGCCCGGTCGCGGTCGGGGCGCGAGGTCGCCCTCAAGGTGGTGCACGCCCAGTACGCCGAGGACGGTGTCTTCCGGGCCCGCTTCCGGCAGGAGATCGAGGCCGTCCGCAAGGTCAGCGGTGCCTTCACCGCACCGGTCGTGGACGCCGACGCGGAGGCGGCACGCCCCTGGATGGCGACCCAGTACGTGCCCGGACGCTCGCTCGCCGACCGGATCCGCGAGGGCGGCCCGATCCGCGGCGCCGAAGTCCGCCTGGTGGCACTGGGGCTGGTGGAGGCGCTGCGGGACATCCACCGGGCGGGGGTGGTGCACCGCGATCTGAAGCCCGCGAACGTCCTGATGGCCGACGACGGCCCCCGCGTCATCGACTTCGGCATATCCAGGGCGGCCGAGAACCACAACACCCTCACCGAGACCGGCCAGATGATCGGCACCCCGCCCTTCATGTCGCCGGAGCAGTTCGTCGACGCCCGCTCGGTCGGCCCCGCCTCCGACGTCTTCTCGCTCGGGGCGCTGCTCGCGTACTCCATCACCGGCCGGGGCCCCTTCGACGCCGACAGCCCCTATCTGACCGCCTACCGGGTGGTCCACAACGAGCCGGTGCTGGAAGGGGTGGCACGCCCCCTGCGGACCGTCCTGGAGCGCTGCCTGGCCAAGGAGGCCAAGGACCGGCCCGGACTCGACGAGCTGGCCCCGGAGTTCGCGGCCGTCCTGCCCGAGCCCGCGGACGACGACCCGCCCACGATGACCCTGCGTCTGGGCGCCCTGCAGACCGGCGCGAAGACCGACCCGGGGATCGCCACCGACCGCACCACCTCCACCACCACCGGCTCCGGCCGCCGCGGCCGCCGCAGGCGTATGCGTCCCCTGTGGGCCGCGGTCGGCACGGTCTGCGCGCTCTCCCTGGGGCTGCTGGGTTACATGCGGTTCGGGCCGGGGTTCTCGGACGATTCCCCGGCGACGGGCTTCGACGCGTACGCCGGGGCCGACTCGCCCCGCTGGGGGGCCCTCCCCGCCGGCTGGAAGCCCTGGCAGACGACGGTGTCCGAGGACGCCGAGAGCGGTGTGAAGAAGGCGCCGGGCACGGACGGGGACCAGACGCCGTTCTGCGGGGCGGACCAAGGGGCCGTCTACTGCGGGGGCAGCGCGCTCCTCCCGGAACGGATCGACGGCGCCACGGGCAAAACGCTCTGGCGTGCCGACATCGCGCCCGAGGGGATCCCCGCCGACCAGTACCTGTCGGCGATCCTGGGCGTGGACGACGACGTGGTCCTCGCGCAGATGATCGTCAACGACAAGTCCGGCTGGACGAAGGAGCAGTTCGTCGTCGCCCTCGACAGCGGGACCGGCACGATGATCTGGTCCCAGAAGGTGAACAAGGACAGCCCCGGGTCCGTCTACGCCGCCGGGACGGTCCTGCTGCAGGAAGGCGACGGCCGCTCGGTGACCGCCCGCTCGGCCGCTGACGGCGAGCAGCTCTGGAAGATGTCCCTGCCTGCCAAGCACCTCTGCTCACCCATCGCCAAGGACGACCGCCTGTACGTGGAGTGCGTCACCGAAAAGGAGGACTCCGACGCCACGCAGTTCTTCGTCGTCGACCCCACCGACGGCTCCGCGCGGCTGCTGACGTCACCGGCGGGCAGCGGCACCTTCGTGGGCACCGACGAAGGCCTGCTGGTCTTCGTCGAACCCGATACCGACCAGACGGCCATCAGCGGCGACGCGACGTACAGCCGCATCGTGCGCGTCGACCCCGACACCGGGGAGCGCGAGGTGACGAAGCTGACCGAGAAGTACCAGGGGCTCGAGGTACTGGCGCACGGCACGCTCTACTTCAGCACCTCCAGCGGCAAGGTGAGCGCCGTCTCGCCCCGTACCGGAATCCTGGTGTGGGAGAAGCGCACGACCCTCGAAGCACCGGGCGAAGTCGTGCTGGACGACAGCGGGCGCACCGTGTACCTGGCCAGCGGGAGCGGACGGGTGGCGGCTCTGGACGCGGCGGCGGGCACCGCGCTGTGGGAGTCCTCCGCCCGCGCCGAGGTCCTGGGCAGCGGGAACCTGTCCGTCGTGCTGATCAACAAGGGGGCCGTGGTGGTGGCGACCGCCGACGGCACGGTCTTCACCCTCGACCCGGCTCACCCCGACAGGACACCGGTGTCGGGGTGAACCACGGCCGGCGCGGACCGCTTACGGAAGCGCCGGCCTCCGCTCCGCCTACGGCAGCGCCAGCATCCGCTCCAGCGCCAGCTTCGCGAACGCCTCGGTCTCCTTGTCGACCTCGATGCGGTTGACCAGGTTGCCCTCGGCCAGCGACTCCAGGGCCCAGACCAGGTGGGGGAGGTCGATGCGGTTCATGGTCGAGCAGAAGCAGACCGTCCTGTCGAGGAAGACGATCTCCTTGCCCTCGGGCGCGAAACGGTTCGCCAGGCGGCGCACCAGGTTCAGCTCGGTGCCGATGGCCCACTTGGAGCCGGCCGGGGCCGCCTCCAGCGCCTTGATGATGTACTCGGTCGAACCGACGTAGTCCGCGGCCGCGACGACCTCGTGCTTGCACTCGGGGTGCACCAGCACGTTCACCCCGGGGACGCGGGCGCGGACGTCGTCGACCGACTCCAGGCTGAAGCGGCCGTGCACCGAGCAGTGGCCGCGCCACAGGATCATCTTCGCCGCGCGCAGCTGCTCGGCGGTCAGCCCGCCGTTCGGCTTGTGCGGGTTGTAGACGACACAGTCCTCCAGGGACATGCCCATGTCCCGGACGGCCGTGTTGCGGCCCAGGTGCTGGTCGGGCAGGAACAGCACCTTCGTCGTCGAGGGCTCGCCCTGCTCGAACGCCCACTCCAGGGCCCGCTTGGCGTTGGAGGAGGTGCAGATCGTGCCACCGTGCTTGCCCGTGAACGCCTTGATGTCCGCGGACGAGTTCATGTACGAGACGGGCACGACCTGCTCGGCTATGCCGGCCTCGGTCAGCACGTCCCAGCACTCGGCGACCTGCTCGGCCGTCGCCATGTCGGCCATCGAGCAGCCGGCCGCGAGGTCGGGCAGGACCACCTTCTGGTCGTCCGACGTCAGGATGTCCGCCGACTCGGCCATGAAGTGCACACCGCAGAACACGATGTACTCGGCCTCCGGGCGGGCGGCCGCCTCCCGGGCCAGCTTGAAGGAGTCGCCCGTGACATCGGCGAACTGGATGACCTCGTCGCGCTGGTAGTGGTGGCCGAGCACGAAGACCTTGTCACCGAGCTTCTCCTTGGCCGCCCGGGCGCGCTCGACCAGGTCCGGGTCGGAGGGCGAGGGCAGGTCACCGGGACACTCGACACCTCGCTCGCTCTTGGGGTCGGCCTCGCGGCCGAGCAGCAACAGGGCGAGCGGAGTCGGCTGTACGTCGAGCTCCGTGGTCTGGGCGGTGGTCACGTCACGCACCCTTTCTACTTTTCGTCGAACTGACGCTATCTATGATAGCTTGCTTCGTGTCACTTTGACGATGGTCATCGCGTCGATGTGACATGAATCCCGGACGTGGCGCGCGGAGGCCGTGGGGCGCTCCGGGTGGTCGCTGTTCGCTTCGCCGCCGGTGTGCGAGCATGAAAGAACAGCGGCCCGGAATGAATCCGCGGCCCCGTCGGTTGCAACCGTCGGCAAGCAGCCTCCGTACAACCCGGGAGAGATGTAGATGTCCGTATCGGACGAGACCAGCACCGCCACCGACGGCATCATCCTGTCCGACGCCGCCGCGGCGAAGGTCAAGGCCCTGCTCGACCAGGAAGGCCGTGACGACCTGGCGCTGCGCGTCGCCGTGCAGCCCGGCGGCTGCTCCGGCCTGCGGTACCAGCTCTTCTTCGACGAGCGCTCCCTCGACGGCGACGTCGTCAAGGACTTCGACGGCGTCAAGGTCGTCACCGACCGTATGAGCGCCCCGTACCTGGGCGGCGCCTCCATCGACTTCGTCGACACCATCGAGAAGCAGGGCTTCACGATCGACAACCCGAACGCCACGGGCTCCTGCGCCTGCGGCGACTCCTTCAGCTGAGCCTTGCCGAGACGTACGACGAAGGCGGCGACCCCTCCCCGGGGCCGCCGCCTTCGTCGTACTCCCGCAGCGGCTCCTACTGGACGTCGGGCAGCCGCGCGCCCGCCTTCTCCAGCGGTACGGCCTTGCCGTCCGAGCCGACCACCTTCCGGCTGCCGAGCGGCTCGTCCAACTGCACGGTCCGGTGGTACTGCTTGGCGATCAGGATGCAGACCTTGTCCGGCCAGGGCGTCTCGGTCACGGTGACCGTCACCTGGTCCCCGGACTCCTTCGCCGTCGCCTCGTAGTCGGCGCACACCCCGCCGGTGAAGCTGACGACCAGTTCCTCGCCCTCGGCCGTGTAGCCGTCCACCTGCACGTTCCGGGTGCCCGAGGTGGCGCTCGGCGCCGGTGTGGGCGTCGTGGCCGCCTTCAGATACGCCGGGTCGACCGCCGGCTGCGTCACCCGGTACTCGTCCGCGGCCCCCGTGCCCTTCACCTCGAACAGCCAGGACGGCACGAGCACCTGCCGCCCGCCCGAGGTGTGCGGGGCGAGCCCGAGCACCGCGTCGTCGACGGTCACGGTCTCTCCCTGGGGGGAGCCCGTGGACGAGCCGGTCGTGGACGAGCCGCAGGGGCTCTCCAGCCGGTCCTTCAGCGGCACCGGGCTCGCGCATCCGCCGATGCCCATCCGCTGGTCGCCGCCCGGCGCCGCGTTCAACGCCTTCAGCGCCTCCTCTGCGGTCAGCAAGGGGTAAGTGTCACCCTTGGCCGGCGCCTTCAGCTGCCCGTTCCCGCCGATGACCACCCCGTCGGCGCCGACGCTGATCCCGGTCGTCCACCCGTAGGTGGGCAGACCGCCGACCTCCGGGTCCGCGTTCACCACCCGCTGGGCGCCCATGACCTGGCTCGCGTCCACCTTCGCGTCGTCCTGCCCGACGGCCTTCAGGATCGGTGCCGCCGCCTTCTTCGCGGCCGCCTCGCTCACCGGGTCGGCGGCCGGGGCCGCGGGGTCCTGGGTGCACTTGGCGACACCGCCCTTGCAGACGTCGGTACCCGGCGCGTACCGGCTGAACGTCCACATGCCCGGCGCCTGCCGGTTCACCCGCAGCACCGGCCCCGAGCCGTCGTTCCCGGCGCCCACCTTCCATGCCTCCCCGTCGACCACGGGCGTCCCGTCCACGCCGAGCGCCTTCGCCAGCCGCGCCACCTCGTCCTTGCCGACCGCGCCCTTCGCCCAGTACACGGGCGCCGAACCGGGACCGTCGGGGAGCGTGCCGTCGGCCTTGTACGTCACCACCCCGTACGGGTTCGGCTCACCGGGCGCGATGCCGTTCGAAGCCCCGCCGGAGCCGGTCCCGGCGTAGTCGTCCAGCACCAGCGGTCCGGGGGTGCCGCCGCCGGAGGGCGCCCCGGAACCCGTACCGCCGCCCCCGCCGGCCTGCGCGCTGAGATACGCCCCACCGCCACCGACCAGCAGCACGGCAGCGGCGACGGAGGCCACGAGCAGGGGGGAGCGGCGGCGAGGGGCCGAGGGGGGTTCACCCAGGTCGCCCAGGTCGACGGCGGGTCCCTCCGGGCCCTCCGGAGCCTCGGGGGCTTCCTGGGCCGCCGTCGCCTTCTGGACCTCCGGCGCGTCCGCGACCGTCTCCGCCACTTCGGCCGCCGCGCTCTCCTCGGCCCCCGAGCTCTCGCCGTCCGCCTCGGCCGCCGACGTCTCAGGGGCCTCAGGGGCCTCAGGGGTCTCCTCGGCCCCGTCCCGCTGTGCGACCTTCTCGGTCTGCTCGGCGGAGCCCGTCTCCTCCGGCTGGCGCGCGGCGTCGTCGTTGTCGGGTCGCTCGGTGTTCACCGCATCGCTCCTTCGGCTGCCCTGCTGTCGTACCTCACATCCCCTTTACGGGGGACAGCGATGGGACGCGGCGGGGGAGCGCACGGTTCCCTGTGAGCGCCCCGGCCGGAAAAGCCGTAAGAAAATGCGGGGAGACCCCCTGGTCGGGTGGCCGAACCCTAGTTGCCGTAGTCCGGCATGGCTTCCAGGAGTCGTGCCGACCTCGCCGGGACGGTGACGCCGTGGATGAGTGACGGGGAGACCGGACGGGAAGTGATCTTCTCCGGAGCCGCCCAGTGCGGAGCCATCCGGGCGCAGTCGCCCCGCAGCGACGCGAGGCCGCCGTCGAGGTCGGCCGGGGCGGGGGCGATACGGAGTTCGAGGTTCGTCATGGCGGAACCGTAAGCACGCCGAAGCCCGCGAAGAAAGATCTACTATCGGGTAGTTTCGGCTGCTTCAGTGGCGCCCCTCGACCGGGTAGCGTGAACTGTCAATCCCACTCCCCACAGGAGAGTCCACGCCGTGCGCATCGCAGTCACCGGCTCCATCGCGACCGACCACCTCATGACGTTCCCCGGACGTTTCTCCGACCAGCTCATGGCGGACCGGCTCCACACGGTCTCGCTCTCCTTCCTGGTCGACAACCTGGACGTACGCCGGGGCGGAGTGGGCGCGAACATCGCCTTCGGGATGGGACAGCTCGGCACCCGGCCGATCCTGGTCGGCGCCGCGGGCGCGGACTTCGACGAGTACCGCGCCTGGCTGGACCGCCACGGCGTGGACACCGAGTCGGTCCGCATCTCCGAGACCCTGCACACCGCCCGCTTCGTGTGCACCACCGACGCCGACCACAACCAGATCGGCTCCTTCTACACGGGCGCGATGAGCGAGGCCCGGCTGATCGAGCTGAAGACCGTCGCGGACCGCGTCGGCGGCCTCGACCTGGTCCTGATCGGCGCCGACGACCCCGAGGGCATGCTCCGCCACACGGAGGAGTGCCGCTCCCGGAGCATCCCCTTCGCCGCCGACTTCTCCCAGCAGATCGCCCGGATGGAGGGCGAGGAGATCCGGATACTGCTGGAGGGCGCCACGTACCTGTTCTCCAACGAGTACGAGAAGGGCCTCATCGAGTCCAAGACCGGCTGGTCCGACGCCGAGATCCTCGCCAAGGTCGGCCACCGCGTCACCACCCTCGGCGCGCGCGGCGTCCGTATCGAGCGGGACGGCGACGACCCGGTCGAGGTCGGCTGCCCGGACGAGGAGCGCAAGGCCGACCCCACCGGCGTCGGCGACGCCTTCCGCGCCGGGTTCCTCTCCGGTCTCGCGTGGGGGGTCTCGCTGGAGCGGGCCGCCCAGATCGGGTGCATGCTGGCGACGCTCGTCATCGAGACCGTGGGCACGCAGGAGTACCAGCTGCGCCGGGCGCACTTCATGGAGCGGTTCACCAAGGCGTACGGGGATGAGGCGGCCGAGGATGTGCGAGCTCACCTTGCGTGAGTGAGCCCGTTTTCGGGTGCGGGTGCGTGGGGGCTGGTCGCGCACACGCGGCGGTAGCCGCACGTTGACACAGCCCCGCGCCCCTGGGTGGGTCAGCTCGTCCGGCGGACCAGGTATGCCGTTCCTTTTTCCGCCGGCTCCTCGCCCACGTACTCCTGGCCCCGCATCTCGCACCACGCCGGGATGTCCAGGCGGGCCGCCTCGTCGTCGGAGAGGACCCGGACCCGGCCGCCGACCGGCACGTCTCCGATGACCTTCGCCAGTTCGATGACGGGGATCGGGCACCGCTTGCCGAGGGCGTCCACGATCAGCTCGTCCTCCCGTACGGCCGTGGCCGGGGCCGGTGCCCCCAGCTTCTCCCGCACCCCCGCCACGGCCCCCGGCAGCACGTCCAGGAACCGCTCCACGTCCTCCTCGGCCGCGCCCGCCGGCAACGACACCCGCACGTTCCCCTCGCTCAGCACCCCCATCGCCTTGAGCACATGGCTCGGCGTCAGCGTGCTGCTGGTGCAGGAGGAGCCCGAGGACACCGAGAAGCCCTCCCGGTCCAGCTCGTGCAGCAGCGCCTCCCCGTCGACGTAGAGGCAGGAGAAGGTCACGATCCCGGGCAGCCGCCGTCGCGGATCGCCCACCACCTCGACGTCCGGAACCAGTTCGGGCACCCGTACCCGGATCCGCTCCGTCAGCTCCCGCAGCCGTACCGCCTCCCGGTCGGCCTCGGCCCGTACCGCCCGCAGGGACGCGGCGGCCGCCACGATGGCCGGCAGGTTCCCGAACTCCTCGGCCTCACGGGCCGCGTACCGCACCCCTTTGCGCACCACCAGCAGCCCGACCCCCGACGGCCCGCCCCATTTGTGCGCACTGGCGGTCAGTACCGACCAGTCACCGTGCACCTGACCCCACCCGAGCGACTGCGCCGCGTCCACCAGCAACGGCACCCCGGCCGCCCGGCAGACCTCGGCCACGGCCGCCACCGGCTGTTCGGTCCCCACCTCGTGATTGGCCGACTGCAGGCACGCCAGCGCGGTGTCCGCCCGCACCGTCTCCTCGTACGCCCCCACCTCCACGGCCCCGCTCCGCACCACCGGCACCCGCGTCACCGTCCCGCCGTCCGCCTCGTGCGCTTCGGCCGAATGGAGCACCGCCGAGTGCTCGACAGCTGACACGATCAGGTGACGCCCGATCCGCCGCCGCCCACCCAACACCCCTGCGATACCAGTCTGGACGGCCCGCGTCCCGGACGAGGTGAAGACCAGTTCGTCCGCCCGGCACCCCACGGCCTCCGCGGCCGCTTCCCGCGCCGCGTCCAACAGCAACCGCGCCCTACGCCCCTCCCGATACAACCGCCCAGGATCCGCCCACCCCTCATCCAGAGAGGCCAACAGCGCCTGACGGGCGACGGGATGGAGAGGGGCGGCGGACGCCGCGTCGAAGTAGGACACACAGCAACGTTAAAACGAGGGGGAACGGCAACACCCAAGGGGCGCGGGACTGTTTCGATGTGCGGCTCCGCCGCGTGGGCGCGACAAGCCACGACGGATGCCGCGGCCGCCAAACAAGCGAACCACCCGAGTCAGTAGGCCCCCCTCCCCGAGAACCCCCGGAGGGCGTCGGCTAGGGTTTGGTCCGCATAAACATCCAAACCCCTGCCCGACGCAGGGCGGCGACCGACCAGCGAGAAGGCCGCAGCCGATCAGCGCGGGCGAGACTCTCGGGAAGGCGCTACGTGAGTCCCAACGGCTCCGACCGCTCGCCGCGGCGCCCGATGCGGCGGAAGCTGCTGCAGGCAATGACCGCGGGCCTGGTCCTGGCGACCGCCACCGGTTGCACATACAAGGACTTCCCCCGCCTTGGCATGCCCACCCCCGTCACAGAGGAGGCTCCGCGGATCCTCTCCCTGTGGCAGGGCTCCTGGGCTGCCGCGCTCGCCGTCGGCGTGCTGGTGTGGGGCCTGATCCTGTGGAGCGCCATGTTCCACCGGCGCAGCCGCACCAAGGTCGAGGTTCCTCCGCAGACCCGGTACAACATGCCGATCGAGGCGCTGTACACGGTGGTCCCGATCATCATCGTCTCGGTGCTGTTCTACTTCACCGCCCGCGACGAGTCGAAGCTCCTCAGCCTCGAGAAGAAGCCCGACGTCACGGTCAACGTGGTCGGCTTCCAGTGGAGCTGGTGCTTCAACTACATCGCGAACGTCGAAGGCTCCACCGGCGACGCGAAGACCGACGAGAACCTGTCCGCGATCCCGGACCGGTACAAGGCGGACTTCCCGGCGGACGCGGGCGGCGTCTACACCTGTGGTGTCCCCAACGAGCGGAACCCGCAGACCAACAACCCGGGCCCGACCCTCTGGCTCCCCGAGGGCAAGACGGTCCGCTTCGTCCTGACCTCGCGTGACGTCATCCACTCCTTCTGGGTGGTGCCGTTCCTGATGAAGCAGGACGTCATCCCGGGTCACACCAATGCCTTCCAGGTGGTCCCCAACCATGAGGGCACCTTCCTGGGCAAGTGCGCCGAGCTCTGCGGCGTCGACCACTCCCGGATGCTGTTCAACGTGAAGGTCGTCTCCCCCGAGCGTTACGAGCAGCACCTCAAGGACCTCGCCAAGAAGGGGCAGACCGGTTACGTTCCCGCGGGCATCGAGCAGACGGCCCACGAGAAGAACCGGGAGACGAACCAACTGTGAGCATCCTCAACGAACCTCAGGGTGCCGCGGCGGCTGACTCGTACGAGAACGAGCTGCCGGTCAGGCGCAAGCAGCCCGGCAACGTCGTGGTCAAGTGGCTCACCACCACCGACCACAAGACGATCGGAACGCTGTATCTGGTCACGTCGTTCGCGTTCTTCTGCGTCGGCGGTGTGATGGCGCTCTTCATGCGCGCCGAGCTGGCCCGCCCGGGCCTGCAGATCCTGTCGAACGAGCAGTTCAACCAGGCGTTCACGATGCACGGCCTGATCATGCTGCTGATGTTCGCGACGCCGCTGTTCGCCGGCTTCGCGAACTGGATCATGCCGCTGCAGATCGGCGCGCCGGACGTGGCCTTCCCGCGGCTGAACATGTTCGCCTACTGGCTGTACCTGTTCGGCTCGCTGATCGCGGCGGCCAGCTTCCTCACCCCGGACGGCGCCCCCAGCTTCGGCTGGTTCATGTACGTCCCGCTCTCGGACGCCGTCCACTCGCCGAGTATCGGCGCCGACATGGGCATCATGGGCCTGGCCCTGTCCGGTTTCGGCACCATCCTCGGCGCGGTCAACTTCATCACCACGATCATCTGCATGCGCGCCCCCGGCATGACCATGTTCCGCATGCCGATCTTCACCTGGAACGTGCTGCTGACCGCGCTGCTGGCGCTCATGGTCTTCCCGGTGCTGGCGGCCGCGCTGTTCGCGCTGGAGGTGGACCGCAAGTTCGGGGCCCACATCTTCGACCCGGCCAACGGCGGTGCCCTGCTGTGGCAACACCTCTTCTGGTTCTTCGGCCATCCAGAGGTGTACATCATCGCGCTGCCGTTCTTCGGCATCATCTCCGAGGTCATCCCGGTCTTCTCCCGTAAGCCGATGTTCGGCTACATGGGCCTGATCGCCGCGACGATCGCGATCGCCGGTCTCTCCGTGACGGTGTGGGCACACCACATGTACGTCACCGGTGGCGTGCTGCTGCCGTTCTTCTCCTTCATGACGTTCCTCATCGCCGTCCCGACCGGTGTGAAGTTCTTCAACTGGATCGGAACGATGTGGAAGGGCTCGCTGTCCTTCGAGACGCCGATGCTCTGGGTGACCGGCTTCCTGATCACCTTCACGTTCGGTGGTCTGACCGGCGTCATCCTGGCCTCGCCGCCGATGGACTTCCACATCTCCGACTCGTACTTCGTGGTGGCCCACTTCCACTACGTCATCTTCGGAACCGTCGTCTTCGCGATGTTCGCCGGATTCCACTTCTGGTGGCCGAAGATGACCGGCAAGATGCTGGACGAGCGGCTCGGCAAGATGACGTTCTGGACGCTGTTCGTCGGCTTCCACGGCACGTTCCTGGTGCAGCACTGGCTGGGTGTCGAGGGCATGCCGCGCCGGTACGCCGACTATCTCGCCGCCGACGGCTTCACGGTGCTGAACACGATCTCGACGATCAGCTCGTTCCTGCTCGGCATGTCGATGCTGCCGTTCTTCTACAACGTGTGGAAGACGGCGAAGTACGGCAAGAAGGTCGAGGTCGACGACCCGTGGGGCTACGGCCGCTCCCTCGAGTGGGCGACCTCCTGCCCGCCGCCGCGGCACAACTTCCTCACCCTGCCGCGGATCCGCAGTGAATCCCCGGCGTTCGACCTGCACCACCCGGAGATCGCCGCGCTCGAGCAGCTGGAGTACGCCGGCCACGGTGCCATCGCGGGCAGCAAGGAGGCCGGCAAGTGAAGGTCCAAGGCAGGATGTTCGTCTGGCTGAGCGTCTTCATCCTCGCCATGGCGATCGTCTATGGCGTGTGGTCGAAGGAGCCGGCCGGTACCACGGCCCTCTTCCTGGCCTTCGGCCTGTGCATCATGGTCGGCTACTACCTGGGCTTCACCGCCCGGCGGGTCGACGCGGGCGCGCAGGACAACAAGGAGGCGGACGTCGCGGACGACGCCGGCGAACTGGGCTTCTTCAGCCCGCACAGCTGGCAGCCGCTCGCGCTCGCCGCCGGTGGCGCCATCGCCTTCCTCGGTGTCGCGATCGGCTGGTGGCTGCTGTACTTCGCCGCCCCGATCATCCTCATCGGCATCTGGGGCTGGGTCTTCGAGTACTACCGCGGTGAGAACCGCACCCAGTAGCACGCGCCGAACCCGCGGGAGCCCGGACACTCCGTCAAGGAGAGTCCGGGCTCCTTCGTTTGCCGCAACCCTTGTCCTCCATACGTGGCGCCCAGCGCGCCGCGGTTGACGCGGCTCCCTAGCGTGAAGCCATGAGCCACTCACCCCGCCCCCGCACAGTCGTCAGCTGCACGGTGCTGGTGATCGCCCTCGGAGCGGGCGTCGTCACCGCCTGCGGATCCGACGGCAACCCCCTCGCAGAGCGCCCCTACGACGCGAGCGACCGGATCTCCTTCAACGGCCCCGACGGCGACGGCAGGAAGAAGGCCGACCCGGACAAGCCCCTGGAGATCGTCGCCCGGGACGACGACGAGCCCATCACCGACGTCACCGCCGTGGACGCCTCAGGCCGCTACGTGGCGGGCGAACTCTCCGCCGACGGCAGCCGCTGGCACAGTACGGAGCCGCTGGCCGCCGACGCCCACTACACGGTCCGGGTGAGCACCGAGGAAGCCGACGGCACTCCCGGCCGCCGGGTCCTCACCTTCGACACCGGCAAGCCCAGCGGCAAGAAGCGCCTGTCCGTCGAGCTCGGCCCGGACTCGGGGACGTACGGGGTCGGCCAGCCCGTCACCGCCAAGCTCAGCGAGCCCGTCAAGGACCCGGCCCAGCGGGCGATAGTCGAGCGCGGCCTCAAGGTCGACTCCACGCCCTCCGTGCAGGGCGCCTGGTACTGGGTGGACGACAAGGAACTCCACTACCGCCCCCAGGAGTACTGGCCCGCCCGCGCCACGATCCGCGCCCACAGCAACCTCGACGGCATCCGGATCAGCGACCGCCTCTGGGGCACCACGTCGAAGGACGTCAACCTCACCATCGGCGACCGCGTCATAGCCGTCACCGACGCCTCGTCCCACTCCCTGACGTTCTACAAGAACGACGAGGTGGTCAACACCATCCCGGTCACCACCGGCAAGCCCGGCTTCGAGACCCGCAACGGGGTCAAGGTCGTCCTCGGCAAGGAACAGTTCGTCCGGATGCGCAGCACCACGGTCGGCATCGCCGAGGGCTCCTCGGAGTCGTACGACCTGCCCGTCTACTACGCCACCCGCGTCACCTGGAGCGGCGAGTACGTCCACGCGGCCCCCTGGTCCGTCGGCTCCCAGGGCTACGCGAACGTCAGCCACGGCTGCACCGGCATGAGCACCGCCAACGCCGAGTGGTTCTTCGAACACGTCCGCCCCGGCGACGTCGTCAAGGTCGTCAACAGCCACGGCAACACGATGGAACCCTTCGGCAACGGCTTCGGCGACTGGAACGTCGACTGGCCGAAGTGGAAAACGGGCAGCGCCCTGACCAAGGGCAAGCACAAGACCCAACCGGACACGTCCACCCTCCGACCGGCGGCGCTGTAAGGCCTTTAGGGGCGCGGGGAACTGCGCGACAAGCCACGACGGCGCCGCACCCGCCCACACCCCCACAGGGCACCCTCAGGCGCTGAGAAGCCTCTTCTCCCGCAACAGCGAAGCCAACGCCGCGGCGAACTCCACAGGCTCGACCGGCAAGGTCACAGCAGAATCGGCGCGACTCCAAGTCGCCAGCCACGCATCCTGCGGCCGGGCGATCAGCAACAGCACCGGCGGGCACTGGAACACCTCGTCCTTGATCTGCCGGCACAGCCCCATACCGCCCATGGGCACGGCCTCACCGTCCAGGACCACGACATCGATACCGCCCTTGTCGAGCTCCCGTACCACCGCCGCAGGCGTGGCGCACTCCACGAGCTCGACCACGGGCACATCGGGAGCCGGCCGTCGGCCGGTGGCCAACCGCACCTGCTCACGCGTGTTGGAGTCGTCGCTGTAGACCAGCACCGTCGCGGTCGCCTGCATGCTTCCTCCGTGCCCTCAAGCGTCGTACGGACAGAACCGATGCGGCGGATGCTACTCCCTGGAACACCTCGTCAACAGCGCTTGGAACACCACTTCGATGGGCCATACGGGCCCTACCCTGCCTGCGAACACTCCGAACGGCACCCCCCGGAGTGAGGGCGGGATAAGCGACCGACATAATGTCGGTCGTGGCGACAGCAACGACAGTAGAAACCGGGCACGCGCACCCGTCGGTCAATCGGCCGAACCTCACCAGCGTCGGAACCATCATCTGGCTGAGTTCCGAGCTGATGTTCTTCGCGGCCCTCTTCGCGATGTACTTCACCCTGCGATCGGTGACGGGGACCGAGTACTGGAAGGAACAGGCCGAGTTCCTGAACTTCCCGTTCTCGGCGACGAACACCACGATCCTGGTGCTCTCCTCCCTCACCTGCCAGCTCGGTGTGTTCGCCGCCGAGCGCGGTGACGTGAAGAAGCTCCGGGGCTGGTTCATCGTTACCTTCATCATGGGCGCGATCTTCATCGGCGGTCAGATCTACGAGTACACCGAGCTGGTGAAGAAGGACGGGCTCTCGCTCTCCTCCGGCCCGTACGGCTCGGTCTTCTACTTGACCACCGGTTTCCACGGACTGCACGTGACGGGCGGCCTCATCGCCTTCCTGCTGGTCCTCGGTCGTACCTACGCGGCCAAGAGGTTCACCCACGAGCAGGCGACCGCCGCGATCGTCGTGTCCTACTACTGGCACTTCGTCGATGTCGTCTGGATCGGCCTCTTCGCCACGATCTACATGATCAAGTAGCCCGGCCCGTTCCACGCGCCCGCGGCAGCGCACCTCGCGCCGCGCGAGCGCACATCCCAGAAGCATCGACGCAGAAGATCCTGACACCGGGGTAATCCGTGAAAAAGCTCTCCGCACGACGACGCCATCCGCTGGCGGCGCTCGTCGTCCTACTCCTCGCGCTGGCGTGCACGGGGGGGCTGTACGCCGCGTTCGCGCCCGCGAGCAAGGCGCAGGCAGATGAAACCGCCCAGTCCCTGGCCATCGACGAGGGCAAGAAGCTCTTCGCCGTAGGCTGCGCCAGCTGCCACGGCACCGACGGTCAGGGCAGCTCCGACGGCCCGAGCCTGGTCGGCGTCGGCGCCGCCGCCGTCGACTTCCAGGTCGGCACCGGGCGTATGCCGGCCGCGACCTCCCAGGGCGCCCAGGTGCCGCGGAAGAAGGTCATCTACACGCAGGCCGAGATCGACCAGCTGGCCGCGTACATCGCCTCCCTCGGCGCAGGCCCGAACGTCCCGACCGAGGCCGAGTACGGCACGGAGGGCGCCGACATCGCCAAGGGCGGCGAGCTGTTCCGCACCAACTGCAGCCAGTGCCACGCCACCGGCGGCAAGGGCGGCGCCCTGACCGACGGCAAGTTCGCCCCGACGCTCGAGGGCGTGGACGCGAAGCACATCTACGAGGCCATGCAGACCGGCCCGCAGAACATGCCGTCCTTCCCGGACACCACGCTGACGGAGCAGAACAAGAAGGACATCATCGCGTACCTGAACGCGATCGACAGCGACGAGACGGTGAACCCGGGCGGTCTGGAGCTGGGCGGCATCGGCCCGGTCAGCGAGGGTCTCTTCGCGTGGATCTTCGGTCTCGGTGCGTTGATCGCGGTCGCCGTCTGGGTCGCCGCTCGGACCGCAAAGGCCAAGAAGTCATGAGTAGCCAAGACATTCCAGAAGAGAACCTGCCCGCTGAGCAGGACACCCACGGCCACGGTGGGGTAGCCGTCGCGGACGAGAAGAACCCGTTCGCCGACCCGGGACTGCCGCCCCACGAGCACCGCGTCCAGGACATCGACGAGCGGGCCGCCAAGCGGTCCGAGCGCACGGTCGCCCTGCTGTTCACGGTGTCGATGCTCGCCACCGTCGGCTTCATCGCCTCGTACGTGGCGATCCCGATCGACAAGTCGATCTTCGTCTTCCCGATCGGGCACGTCAGCGCGCTGAACTTCGCGCTGGGTCTGACCCTGGGCACGGCGCTGTTCGCCATCGGCGCCGGCGCGGTCCACTGGGCCCGCACCCTGATGTCGGACGTCGAGGTCGCCGACGAGCGTCACCCGATCGCCGCCGAGCCCGACGTCCGGGCGAAGGTCCACGCGGACTTCAAGCAGGGCGCCAAGGAATCGGCGCTCGGCCGTCGCAACCTGATTCGCAACACGATGTTCGGCGCGCTCGCCCTGGTGCCGCTCTCCGGCGTCATGCTGCTGCGCGACCTCGGTCCGCTGCCCGAGGACAAGCTGCGCCACACGCTGTGGGCCAAGGGCAAGCTCCTCGTCAACATGAACACGAACGAGCCGCTGCGGGCCTCGGACGTGGCCGTCGGCTCGCTCACCTTCGCCAAGCCCGAGGGCCTGGAGGAGCACGACGAGGACTTCCAGAACGAGATCGCCAAGGCCGCCCTGATGATCGTCCGGCTCCAGCCGGAGGACATCAAGGACAAGCAGGAACTCGAGTGGTCCCACCAGGGCATCGTGGCCTACTCGAAGATCTGCACCCACGTCGGCTGCCCGATCTCGCTGTACGAGCAGCAGACGCACCACGTGCTGTGCCCCTGCCACCAGTCCACCTTCGACCTCTCCGACGGCGCCAAGGTCATCTTCGGCCCGGCCGGTCACGCCCTGCCGCAGCTGCGCATCGGCGTGAACGACGAGGGCTACCTCGAGGCGCTCGGCGACTTCGAAGAGCCCGTCGGTCCTGCCTTCTGGGAGCGCGGATGAGCACCAACGAGACGACACAGTCCCGCGAACGCGGGAAGGCGCCGGCCGGCGAGCGGATCGCCGACTGGGCCGACGGCCGACTGGGGATCTACTCCCTGGCCAAGGCCAACATGCGCAAGATCTTCCCCGACCACTGGTCGTTCATGCTGGGTGAGGTCTGCCTCTACAGCTTCATCATCATCATCCTGACGGGTGTCTATCTGACGCTGTTCTTCCACCCGTCGATGAACGAGGTGGAGTACCACGGCAGCTATGTCCCCCTCCAGGGACAGCTGATGTCCGAGGCGTTCAACTCGACCATGCACATCTCCTTCGATGTGCGCGGTGGTCTGCTCATCCGGCAGATCCACCACTGGGCGGCGCTGATCTTCCTCGCCGGCATGTTCGTGCACATGATGCGCGTGTTCTTCACCGGCGCGTTCCGCAAGCCGCGTGAGATCAACTGGCTGTTCGGCTTCCTGCTGTTCGTCCTGGGCATGTTCACCGGCTTCACCGGTTACTCGCTCCCGGACGACCTGCTCTCCGGCACCGGTGTCCGCTTCACCCAGGGCGCCATCCTGGCGACGCCGATCGTCGGCACGTACATCTCGATGTTCCTGTTCGGCGGCGAGTTCCCGGGCCACGACTTCGTGGCGCGGTTCTACTCGATCCACATCCTGCTGCTGCCGGGCATCATGCTCGGCCTGGTCGTCGGCCACCTGATCCTGGTCTTCTACCACAAGCACACGCAGTTCGCGGGCCCCGGCAAGAGCAACAAGAACGTCGTCGGCATGCCGCTGCTGCCGGTGTACATGGCGAAGGCCGGCGGCTTCTTCTTCCTGGTCTTCGGCGTGATCGCCGCCATCGCGGCCCTCGCCCAGATCAACCCGGTGTGGATCTTCGGTCCCTACCGTCCGGACCAGGTGTCCACCGGCGCCCAGCCCGACTGGTACATGGGCTTCGCCGAGGGTCTGATCCGCTTCATGCCGGGCTGGGAGGTCGACTTCTGGGGCCACACGCTGGTCCTGGGCGTGTTCATCCCGCTGACGCTGTTCGGTGTCGTCCTCGCGGCGATGGCGGCGTACCCGTTCATCGAGTCGTGGATCACCAAGGACAAGCGCGAGCACCACATCCTGGACCGTCCGCGCAACGCCCCCACGCGCACCGCGCTGGGCGTCGCCTGGGTCACGATGTACATGATCACGCTGGTCGGTGGTGGCAACGACCTGTGGGCCACCCACTTCAACCTGTCGATCAACTCGATCACCTGGTTCGTCCGGATCTTCTTCTTCGTCGGACCGGTCATCGCGTACCTCCTCACCAAGCGGATCTGCCTCGGCCTGCAGCGCCGCGACCGGGACAAGGTGCTGCACGGTCGCGAGACCGGCACCATCAAGCGCCTGCCGCACGGTGAGTTCATCGAGATCCACGAGCCGCTCAGCCAGGAGCAGCTCCACACCATCACGGCCCACGAGCAGTACGAGCCGGCCATGGTCGGACCGACGGTCGACGAGAACGGTGTCGAGCGCAAGATCAAGCGTTCCGAGAAGCTGCGCGCCAAGATCAGCAACGCGTACTTCGGTGAGGACCAGCAGATCCCGAAGCCGACCGTCGAGGAGTACAAGGAGATCACGAGCGGCCACGGCCACCACTGATCATCCGGCGTCGCCACGCCAGAGGTGAGGGGCCCCGTCCGGTGTTCGGACGGGGCCCTTCGCCGTGCCCGTGAGCTGGATAGGGTGGGGGCACTCTTATGTTTGAGTTCGACACCCGTACGACACCCAGGAGCGGCTATGAGCGCTGTGACCCCCGCTGGAGGCGACACCGCGGCGGGCCGTTCCTGGCCCGACGTGCTGAACGCCCTGCTGTACGGCCGTGACCAGAGCGCCGAGGACACCGCCTGGGCGATGGACCGGATCATGCGCGGGGAGGCGACGGACGCGCAGATCGCCGGGTTCGTGGTGGCGCTGCGGGCCAAGGGCGAGACCGTCGAGGAGATCAACGGGCTCGTGCGGACGATGTACGAGCACGCCAACACGATCGAGGTGCCGGGCCGGACCGTCGACATCGTCGGCACCGGCGGCGACGGCGCCAAGACCGTCAACATCTCCACCATGTCCGCGATCGTGGTCGCCGGCGCCGGCGCCACCGTCGTCAAGCACGGCAACCGGGCCGCGTCCTCCGCCTCCGGCGCCTCGGACGTCCTGGAGAAGCTCGGCGTCAATCTGGAGCTGACCCCGGCGCGGGTGGCCGAGGTGGCCCGGGAGGCCGGGATCACCTTCTGCTTCGCGATCAAGTTCCACCCGGCGCTGCGTCACGCGGGCGCCGCACGCGGCCAGTTGGGCATCCGCACGGTGTTCAACATCCTCGGCCCGCTGACCAACCCGGCCCGGGTGCGGGCCCAGGCGGTCGGGGTCGCGGACCCGCGCATGGCGCCGGTCGTCGCGGGCGTCTTCGCCGAGCGCGGCCACTCCTCCCTGGTCTTCCGGGGCGACGACGGCCTCGACGAGCTGACCACCACGGCCACCTCCCGGGTGTGGGTGGTCCGCGACGGCAAGGTCACCGAGGAGACCTTCGACCCGCGGGACGTCGGCATCGAGCTGGTGCCCGTGGAGGCTCTGCGCGGCGGTGATCCGTCGTACAACGCGGAGGTCGCCCGCCGTCTCCTGGACGGCGAGCAGGGCCCCGTCCGGGACGCCGTCCTGCTGAACTCGGCGGCCGCCCTGGTCGCTCTGGAGCCGGGCACGGGGACGCTCGCGGAGCAGCTCCGGTCCGGGATGGACCGGGCGGCCGAGTCCATCGACTCGGGGGCCGCGAAGGGGGCGCTGGAGCGGTGGGTGGCTGCCACCCACGCGTGAGCGCTCTGCTGGGGGAGCTGTAATTCGTCTGCTGCGCCGTCTCGGCTGGTCGCGCCCACGCGGCGGAGCCGCATATCGATACAGCCCCGCGCCCCTGTGGGCGCGCCCACAGGGGCGCAGCCACAGGGGCGCGGGTCCGGCATTCGGACGTGAGTTGCGGGGGTGCGATCACTTCGCGTACGTTGCTGTACCAGGTCATGAGTGACAGTCATGAGGCCCCGGCCGACTGTCCGGCAACCCTCCGTCCGTGGCGGGGTGCCCCGGGTGAAGACCAGGCCGTAGGCAGCGAGGTCTACGGCAAGCGCGGGTCGTCGAGGAGTCTTCCGTGAGCAAGCGAATGCGATAGGGCCGCAGAGCCCCGCCTCCGCATCCCCTTTCACCCTTCACACCCACGCTCGAGCCATGCCGCTCGCGGGGTGAATTCCACCTGCCTTCACGGGAGTTCCGCCATGTCCGTCTCCACCGCTGCCTCCGTCCAGACTGTTTGTGCCCCTCTGCCCGTTCTGGGCCGGGATGTCACCGTCCCGCTCGTCACGGGTGGCGAAGTCACCTACGCGGCGCTCGACTACGCCGCCAGCGCCCCCGCCCTCCAGCGCGTCTGGGACGACGTGGCCGCCTACGCCCCGTACTACGGCAGTGTCCACCGCGGTGCCGGCTACCTCTCCCAGCTCTCCACGGACCTCTTCGAGAACGCCCGCCGCACGGTCGCCGAGTTCCTGGACTGCCGCGCGGACGACCAACTGGTCTTCACCCGCTCGACGACGGACTCCCTCAACCTTCTCGCCGCCGCCCTCCCCGACGGCTGCCAGGTCTTCGTCTTCGAGACCGAGCACCACGCCGGCCTGCTCCCCTGGAAGGACGCCCGGGTCACCTACCTCGACGCCCCGCGCACCCCGGGCCAGGCCGTGGAGACCCTGGAGCGCGCCCTCGCCGACCGCGCTGTGTCCGTTGAAGGGGGCCACGGCCCGGCCCTGGTCTGCGTCACCGGCGCCTCGAACGTCACCGGCGAGCTGTGGCCCGTACGCGAGCTCGCGGCGGCCGCCCACGCGCACGGCGCCCGGATCGTCCTGGACGCCGCCCAGCTGGCCCCGCACCACCCGGTGTCCGTCCGTGACCTGGACGTCGACTGGGTCGCCTTCTCCGGCCACAAGCTGTACGCCCCGTTCGGCTCCGGCGTCCTGGCCGGCCGCGCCGACTGGCTGAAGGCGGCCGACCCCTACCTCGCGGGCGGCGGCGCCAGCCGCAGGGTCACCCGGCGCGAGGACGGGGGAGTGGACGTGGAGTGGCACGAGAGCGCGGCCCGCCACGAGGCCGGCTCCCCCAACGTCATCGGCGCCTACTCCATCGCCTCGGCCTGCAAGGCGCTCACCGAGGCCGGCTTCGACACCCTGGTCGCCCGCGAGCAGCACCTGATCGACAGGGTCCGCGCGGGCCTGGCCGAGGTCCCGCAGGTGAAGGTGCTGTCCCTGTTCGGCGACGACGCGCCCCGGGTCGGCGTGATCTCCTTCGTCGTCGAGGGCTGGAACAGCTCCCACTTCGCCGCGGCCCTGTCCGCCGAGTACGGCATCGGCGTCCGCGACGGCCTCTTCTGCGCCCACCCCCTGGTCCGCACCCTGCTGGGCAGCGCCCCGCAGGCCCAGGGCGAGTGCGGCGCCCCCGAGGCGGCACCGGGCGAGAAGTCCCTCAACGCCATCCGCGTGAGCTTCGGCGCGGGCACCCCCGACGAGCACGTGGACCGCTTCGTCACCGCCGTACGCGAACTGGTGACCGAGGGCGCGAAGTGGACGTACAGGACGGAAGAGGGCCGCTGCGTCCCGGCGGTGTAGAAAGTTGTCGTCCCGGAGGCGGTGCTCAGGCGGTCAGGAGTCCAGGCCGATCGCGAACGCCGCCTCCAGGTCGTGCTGGGAGTAGGTGCGGAACGCCACGTGCGTGTCCGTCGCCTCGACCCCGGGGATCTTGCTGATGCTGCCCGGGATGACCTCCGCGAGGTCCTCGTGCTGCTTGACCCGCACCATGGCGATCAGGTCATACGTCCCGGTCACGGAAAACACCTCGCTGACGGAGTCCAGCGCGGCGATCCGCTCCGCGATCTCGGGGATCCGGTCCACGCTGGTCTTGATGAGGACGATCGCGGTGATCACGGCTGGTTCTCTCCCTCGGGGGCCGGAGCAGGGGCGGCCCTCACTCTAGTCGTACGGCCGAAACGCGCCCACGCGTAGCAGAACCCCAGCCCGAAGCCCACCAGGTGCGCCAGGTACGCCACGCCGGGCCCCTGGGTGGCCTGCCCCGCCGCCACCCACTGCAGCGCCGCCCAGAACGGCAGCACCACCCACGCCGGGAACCGCAGCGGCAGGAAGAACAGGAACGGCAGAAGACTGGTCACCCGCGCCCGGGGGAACAGGTACAGGAACGCTCCGAGGACCGCGGAGATCGCCCCGGAGGCCCCCACCAGCGACTGCGGTGACCCGGAGTGCGCGGCCGCGTACCCGAGCAGGGCGAGACAGCCGCAGCCGAGGTAGAAGAAGGTGTACTCGACGCGGCCCATCCGCTCCTCGGTCATCGCGCCGAAGACGTGGAGGAAGAGCATGTTGCCGAGCAGGTGCACCCAGCTGCCGTGGACGAAGAGGGCCGTGGCCGGGGTCAGGACGGCGCGCGCGGAGCCCTCGAAGAGCTCCACCGGGACCACGCCCCAGCGGCGGAAGTAGGCCCGCTGGGCGGCCATCAGCCCGTCCCCGGAGCCGTACGCCGGGTCGAGCCCCGAGGCCGGGCCGATCACGAAGACCGCACAGCACAGGGCGATCAGTCCGTACGTCACCGGCGCCGAAGGGCCGCGAAGGGCCTTGCGGACGGTCCCGCTCCAGTTCCCGATCATGAACACAGAGCATGACGTAATGGGGCAGAACCGCCTGCTCCGCCTCGCCGCCGTGGACGGGCAAGCGGCGAGTACCCGCCAGGCCGTAGGGTTACGAGCCATGCACAGCGGGGAGCCTCCGGCGCGACCCGACCGGAAGACCGACACTAGAAGGACAGGCACGATGACGGTTCCCCTGCCCACCGCGACCACGCGGTGGCGCTGCACCCTCTGCGGCAACCTCACCCGGTTCGACGTGACGCGTTCGTCGAAGGTCGTCGAGTACGTGCACCTCGACCTCGCCGGTGAGCCGAAGGTGGAGGAGCGCGAGGTGGTCAGTGAGACCATCGAGTCGGTGCGGTGCCGCTGGTGCAACGCCGTGGATCAGGTGGAACTCGTGGATCGGCCGGGCGCCGGCTCCTGAGCGGAGCTGGCCCCGTACAGGTATTGGGGTGTGACGGATGGTGGAGAGCGCAGGCGGGGGGCCGGGCGACGGCGCCGCTGAGGTGCTCGACCGTCCGCTGCCCGACGGCGTGCGCCGCCGGGTCGTGCAGATCGTCTCGGACGGCTTCGGTGGCCTGACCGTCGTCGAACTGCCCGCACAGTTGCGGCAGTACGCCCGGTTCGCGCCGAACCGCCGGGCGAAGTTCGCGGGCAACGCGATGGCGGCCGCGCTGGAGACGGATCCGCTGTTCCGGCAGCGCATCGCCGAGAAGTTCAGAGAGGCCCAGCCGGAGCTGTCCGGAGCCCTGGACTCCGGCTCGCCGACCCCGGCCGCGGACCCGCTCGACGTGGCGGCCGCGGCCTATGTGCTGCGCCCCACCGGCTGGGTCAAGCTGGTGACCGCGGCCGGCGAGGAGGCCCAGCGGGCGGACGCCGAGCGCGTCGACGAGGAGAACCGGGCCGAACTGGAGCGGCTGCGCGAGGAACTCGCCCAGGCCCGTGAGCAGACCCGCACCGACACAGAGCGGCTGCGCACCGAGCTGGACGCGGCGAAGAAGGAGGCGGAGTCGCTGCACCGCAAGCTGCGTTCCGCCCTCAGCGACGTCAAGCGCGGCGAGGCGGCCCTGCGCAAGGTGCAGGGCGAGATCGAGGCCGTACGCGCCGAGGGGCAGGCCCAGGTGTCCGCCGCCGAGAGCGAGACCCGGCGGCTCAAGGCGCGCCTCGGAGAGGCCGAGGCGGCCCTGGAGGCCACCCGGCGGGCGGCCCGCGAAGGGCGCAGTGTCGAGGACATGCGGGTACGGCTGCTGCTGGACACCGTGCTCGACGCGGCCCAAGGGCTGCGCCGCGAACTGGCGTTGCCCCCGGTGTCCGTGCGCCCCGCCGAAACCGTCGATGCGGTCGAACCGGGACGAATGACCCCGAAGGACATCGCCGCTCGTGCGCTGTCGGAACACGATCCGGCCATTCTCGACCAGTTGCTGGCACTGCCCCAGGCTCATCTGGTCGTCGACGGCTACAACGTGACCAAGACCGGCTATCCGCAGATGCCGTTGGAGAAGCAGCGGCTGCGGCTGCTCGGGCAGCTCTCGGCGCTCGCCGCGCAGACCGGCGCCGAGGTCACCTGTGTCTTCGACGGGGCCGAACTGGCTGCTCCGGTGCTGCTCGCGCCGCCGCGCGGGGTGCGGGTGCTGTTCTCCAAGGCGGGTGTCACCGCCGACGAACTCATCCGCCAACTCGTCCGCGCCGAGCCCCCGGGGCGGCCCGTCATCGTCGCCTCGACCGACCGCGAGGTCGCCGACGGGGTCGCGAAGGCGGGCGCCCGACCGGTGGCTTCCGCGGTGCTTCTGAAGCGACTGTCCTGAAGGTCGAAGTTGCAGGTTTAATGCCCGAATTAGCGGGATCGTCACGCAACGTAGGGTCAAGCGTGCGTCACGGGCCGTGAGTTACGGGAAAAAACTGCGTTGCGTAACGCGATTTTTGTGGCCGGGGATTTGAACTGATCACAGCGATGTCACTAAGGTCTGGTGCTCGAACCTCCACACGGGTGATCACTCAAAAGAAGGAGCCCGTCTCCGTGGCGTCCCACCGTCGACCGAAGCAGCCGAGTCGCGCACGCGTGACCCTGCTGACCACCGCAGCCGCTGCTGCCGTCGCCCTGAGCTCCCAGGCCGCCAACGCGGCGCCTGCCGAGAAGCTCTCCAAGGACGAGGTGAAGTCGAAGGTCGACAAGCTCTACGAGGAGCAGGAGCAGGCCACCGAGAAGCTCAACGGGGCCGAGGAGAAGCAGGAGAAGCTCCAGAAGGAGATCTCCACCATCCAGGACAACGTCGCCCGCGGCCAGGAGGAGCTCAACGAGCTGCGCGACTCCATAGGCCTCGCGGCCGCCGCCCAGTACCGCACGGGCTCCATCGACTCCTCCCTCCAGCTCTTCCTGTCCTCCGACCCGGACGACTACCTGGACAAGGCGTCCACCGCCGACCAGCTCAGCGCCCAGCAGGTCGAGGCGCTGAAGAAGATCCAGGAGAAGCAGCGCGAGCTCGCCCAGGAGCGCGCCGAGGCCGCCGACAAGCTCAAGGACCTCTCCGCCGCCCGGGCCGAGCTGGCGAAGCAGAAGAAGATCGCCCAGGGCAAGCTCGCCGAGGCGCAGAAGCTCCTGAACTCCCTGACGGCCAAGGAGAAGGCCGCGCTGGCCGCCGAGGACGCGCGTGCCAGCCGCTCCTCCGCCTCGCGCGTCGACCTCGGCGACACCGGGACCGCCTCCGGCCGCGCCGCCGCCGCCTTCTCGGCCGCCCAGTCCAAGATCGGCTCGCCGTACGTCTACAGCGCGTCCGGCCCGAACTCCTTCGACTGCTCGGGCCTGACCTCCTGGGCCTACGCCCAGGCCGGCGTCTCCATCCCGCGCACCTCCGAGGCCCAGTCCAGCTACGGCACGAAGATCTACTCCGTCAGCGACCTCAAGGTCGGCGACCTGGTGTTCTTCTTCAACGACCTGCACCACGTGGGCCTGTACGCGGGCAACGGCCAGATCCTGCACGCCCCGCGCACCGGCACGGTCGTCCGCTACGAGTCGATGAGCACGATCGGCGGCCCCTTCATGTGGGGCGTCCGCGTCTGACCCGGCCAAGGTCCTGACCCGACCAAGGTCCTGACCCGTCCGAGGTCCGGATCCGTCCAAGATCAGGACACGGCACCGCCCGAACGGGCGAATTGCCACAACCCGATGTGACCCCACGCCCCGCCGGTGACCTGCGTCAGCGGCGGGGCGTCGCCTTGTGCTGCCCGCCGAGGTCTTTGGCCACCCCCCTGACACGGGGCTACTGTCTGCCGCGTTTCGTCCGCCAGTGGAAGGAGTGCGGCTTCCCGTGGGGTCCCATCGCCGCCTTGCACCGTCCGGGTTCGACCGGGGAGCCACCAGCGCCCTGGGTGTGCTGTCCGCCGCGGCCGCCGCACTCGGCGCCCTGACCGCCGTACCGGCCTCGGCCGCGCCGCACGACGACACCCGTGCCGAGATGGACCGCCTCTACGAGGAGGCGGAGCACGCCACCGAGGCCTTCAACAAGGCCGACGAGCGCGCCGGCGCCCTGCGCCGGCAGCTGCGCCTGGCGCGGGACCGGATCGCCCGGCAGCAGGGGCACATCAACGACCTGCGTGAGCAGCTCGGTTCGCTGGCCGGCGCCCAGTACCGCTCCGGCGGCCTCGACCCCTCCCTCGCGCTGCTGTTCTCCGACGACCCGGCCGACTACCTCGACAAGGCGTCCGTCCTGGACCGGATCACCACCCACCAGGCCGGGGAACTCCGGGAACTCCAGATCGCGCTGCGTGAACTCGCCCAGGAGCGGACCGAGGCCGCCGGGCAGCTCGCCGAGCTGGAGAAGAGCCGCAAGGCCGTCGCCGGCCACAAACGGGCCGTCGAGCAGAAGCTCACCCGGGCCCGGCAGCTCCTCAACACCCTGCCGGCCGCCGAGCGCGCCGCCTACGGCCGGGCCTCCCGCTCCGGCCGCACCGACCTGCCCGGCCTCATGGACGCGGTCCCCGTCTCGGGCCGCGCGGCAGCCGCCCTCGCCGCCGCCCGCTCCGCCCTCGGCAGGCCGTACGTCTGGGGCGCCAACGGGCCCTCCGGCTTCGACTGTTCGGGCCTGATGCAGTGGTCGTACGCGCAGGCCGGGGTGGCCCTCCCGCGCACCTCACAGGCCCAGGCGCACGCCGGCCACCGCGTCCCGCTCTCCCAGGCGCGGCCCGGCGACATCGTCACCTACCGCTCCGACGCCAGCCACGTCGGCATGTACGCCGGCAACGGCCAGGTCATCCACGCCCCCTACCCAGGCGCACCGGTGCGCTACGACCCGGTCGGAATAATGCCGGTGACCGCGGTGACCCGCCCCTGACCTGGCCCCTGCCCCCGGGGTCCTGTCCCGGGCGCCGCCCTGGGTCCTGCCTCGGGTGCCGCCCGGGGTCCTGTCCCGGGTGCTGCTGTGGGTGCTGCCCTGGGTCCTGTCCCGGGCGCTGCCGCGGGCCCTGACCGGGTGCTGCCCTGGGTCCTGCTTCGGGTGCTGCTGTGGGTGCTGCTGTGGTGCTGTCCCGGGCGCTGCCGCGGGCCCTGGCCGGGTGCTGTCCTGGGTCCTGCTTCGGGCGCTGTCCTGGGTGCTGCCGCGGGCCCTGGCCGGGTGCTGTCCTGGGTCCTGTCCCGGGCGCTGCCGCGGGCCCTGGCCGGGTGCTGTCCTGGGTCCTGCTTCGGGCGCTGCCCTGGGCGCTGCCCTGGGTGCTGCCTCGGCCCTGGCCGGGTGCTGTCCTGGGTCCTGCCTCGGGCCTGGCCGGGTGCTGCCTCGGGTGCTGCCCTGGGTCCTTCCCCGGGCGCTGTCCTGGGTGCTGCCTCGGCCCTGACCGGGTGCTGTCCTGGGTGCTGCCTCGGGCCCTGGCCGGGTGCTGTCCTGGGTGCTGCCTCGGGCCTGGCCGGGTGCTGCCTCGGGTGCTGCCCTGGGTCCTTCCCCGGGTGCTGCCCTGGGTGCTGCCTCGGCTCTGACCGGGTGCTGCCTCGGGTGCTGCCTCGGGCCCTGACCGGGTGCTGCCTCGGGTGCTGCCTCGGGTGCTGCCCGGGTCCTGCCTCGGGCCCTGGCTGGGTCCTGACCGGGCCCCGACCTGGGCCCCGGGCCGGGCCTGGTGGGAGGCCGTCCTTGTGGGTCGCCGTAGGATCGGGAGGATGGCTGGTCACAGGTGGGTGCGTGGGGCCCGGGTGCCGGGTGTCTGGCTGCTGCTCGTCGTCCTGGCCGGTTCCTCCCTGGTCGGCTGTGGCGGGCGGCCCGCCACGGACACCGGGAAGACCGAGGTGCAGCAGGTGCTGGACCGGCGGGCGGCGGCCGTCCTGCACCACGACGCCGACGCCTACGCAGCCACCGGCGCCCGCGAGGACTACGCCCGGCTCCGCGCCGTACCGCTTGAGGCCTGGTCGTACCGGGTGACCTCGGTGCGCCGGGACGGCGACGCGCTGACCGCCGACGCCGAGCTGAGCTACCGCATCCGGGGCTACGACAGCGCCCCGGTCACCGTCGGCCGCGCCCTGCGGCTGGCCCGGGACGCCGCCGGGCGGTGGGGCGTGACCGCCGAGCAGCCCGCGAAGAAGGCGGCGGAGCAGCTGTGGGACCAGGGTGCGGTGACCGTCGTACGCGGTGAGCACAGCCTGGTGCTGGGCACCGGGCAGACCACCGCGCGGCTGCGCGCCTTCGCCGGTCTCGCCGACGACGCCGTCCCGTCGGTGTCGGCGGCCTGGGGCACGGACTGGGCGGGGCACGTCGTCGTCCTCGTACCGAAGTCGCTGGACGGCATGGCGGCCCTGCTCGGCTCGCCCGCCTCCTCCTACCGGGGCATCGCCGCCGTCACCACCGGCGAGACCGGCGGCGAGGCCGACGGCAGAACACAGACCCCGGCCGACCGGGTGGTCGTGAATCCCGACGCGTACGCCATGCTGGGCGCGGTCGGCCGGCAGGTCGTCCTCACCCACGAGACCGCGCATGTCGCCACCCGTGCCCACACCACCGCCGCGACCCCGCTCTGGCTGTCCGAGGGATACGCCGACTGGGTCGGCTACCGCGACAGCGGACGCACGCCGCGTCAGGTCGCGCCCGAACTCCAGAGCGCCGTCGCCGAGGGACGCCTCCCCGCCGCGCTGCCCACCGACGCCGACTTCGGCTTCTCCGGCGACCCGGCCCGGCTGGCCAGGGCCTACGAGGGCGGCTGGCTGGCCTGCCGCATGATCGCCGAGCGGTGGGGCGAGGTGAAGCTGGACGCCTTCTACCGGGCCGTCGGGGCCCACCAGGAGCGGGCGGGCGCGGTCGAGGGCGCGCTGCGGAACGTGCTGGGGGTGTCCCTGCCGGAGCTCACCGCGGACTGGCGCGCGTATCTGCGCGCTCAGCTCGGCTGACTCAGCACTTCCAGGGCTTCCCCGAGCCACGCCCGCTCGGCCGCGCCCGTCGCCCGCGCCACCCGCGGCATGCCCTGCCGGAACAGGTCGCCGGTCCCCTCCGCGGCCACCGGCTCGCCGCCCTCGTAGAAGAAGCTCGTCGGCGCCTCCAGGAAGTCCAGCCGGCGGCGCAGTACGGCAGGTCCTCGCGCCCCTCGTCCGTGAGGGGCAGCACCCGGCGCGGGGCCGCGCAGGGGCCCTTCGGCCAGGAAGCCCAGGATCGACAGCTCCAGCATGGTTCTCCTCGCGCCGGCGCTCGCTGGTGTCGCGAGGTACGTGGGGTCAGGAGGAGGCGGAGGCGGCCCTTCCGGCGCGGGTGGCCTGATCAGCGACGGGATCCGGGACCCGTACAGCCTCTTGCGCGGGATCCGGCACGGTGGAGCGCCACAGCCGTACGGCGGCCGTGAACGCGGCGGTCAGCAGGAGGCCGTTGCGTACGAACAGCAGGGTCACGCCCAGGGGGGTGCTGTTGACGACGTCCGCGAAGTACACCGGGAACTCCAGCACCGTCACGAAGGACGCGAGGAGGACCAGCGCGGCGGGGCCGGTCATCCGGGTCGCGCGGGAGCACAGGCAGACCGCGGCGAGGCCGACCAGCCACACCAGGTACTGCGGGCTGATCACCCGGCTGGTGACCGTGAAGAGCAGCACGGCCGTGAAGGCGGCGTCGGCGAGAGTGTGCGGCGCGAAGCGGCGTGCCCTCAGCCGCCACAGCAGCAGCCAGCCGAACGCGACCGCCGTCAGGAACAGCGCCAGGTCGCTCACCACGGACACGTACGGGCCGAGGAACTCCACCGAGCCGTAGTTCAGCAGCACCTGCCCCTGCCAGCCGAACTGCCGGGCCACATGGAAGACGAGCGCCCCCAGCGACTCCACCTCCGTGCCCCGGTCGCGCTGGAAGGTGAGGAAGGCGAAGGCGCCCGGCATCAGCAGGGCGAACAGCCCCGAGAGAGCGGCGACCGTGACCGCCGCCGCGCCCCACGCCCTCCGCCGCACCGCGCCCGCCAGCAGCAGCACCGGCCACACCTTCAGCAGCGCGGCGAGACCGGTGAGGGCGCCCATCGCCCGGGGGTGCCGGACGCCCGCGAGCAGGGCGGCCACGGCGACCGCGGTGACCATCAGGTCGTAGCGGGCGTAGACCGTCGGGCCGAGCAGCGGGACGCCCGCCACCCACATCCAGGCGCCGCGCGGCGAGCGGCGGGGGCGCAGGCCCGCGTTCAGCAGCAGCACGAGGACGGCCAGGTCGGCCAGGAAGGCCAGGACGAAGAACGCCTGCGCGTAGTCGAGGAAGGGCAGCAGGCCGGGGGAGAGGATCGCGAAGGCGGCGGCGGGCGGGTACTGCCAGGTGACGTCCGTCCGCGGGAAGCTCCCGGTGCGCAGCACCTCGTACCAGCCCTGGTAGATGGACGACACGTCGGTCGTCACGTCCGGGCCGGGGAAGAGGAAGACCTTGAAGACGAAGAGGAGCAGGACCAGCCGCGTCACGCCCCAGGTCGCCAGCAACCAGGTGAGTGGCCGTCGCGCTTCCGTGATCTCCACCGGTGTCCGTCCTGTCCGTCCTGTCGGTCCGTGCGGCCCATGATTCCCCGGTCGGCTGTGAAGCGCGGCCCGGCACGGCTGTGAGTGGGGTGTGGACGGCGGTTTGGATAGGGTCGGCCCCGATGCACAAGACCCTGATCGTGACGAACGACTTTCCGCCCCGTCCCGGCGGTATCCAGGCGTTCCTGCACAACATGGCGCTCCGGCTGGACCCCGACCGGCTCGTCGTCCACGCCTCCACCTGGAAGCGGACCCGGGAGGGTGTCGAGGCGACCGCCGCCTTTGACGCCGAGCAGCCCTTCACCGTCGTACGGGACTCCACGACGATGCTGCTGCCGACGCCCGGGGCGACCCGGCGTGCCGTGGGGCTGCTGCGGGAGCACGGATGCACCTCGGTGTGGTTCGGGGCGGCAGCGCCGCTCGGGCTGATGGCGCCCGCGCTGCGGAAGGCCGGTGCCGAGCGGCTGGTCGCGACCACCCACGGGCACGAGGCCGGCTGGGCGCAGCTGCCCGCGGCCCGGCAGCTGCTGGGCCGGATCGGGGAGAGCACCGACACGATCACCTACCTCGGCGAGTACACGCGCTCGCGGATAGCGACCGCGCTGAGTCCGGCGGCGGCCGGGCGGATGGTGCAGCTGCCGCCGGGCGTCGACGAGAAGACCTTCCACCCCGGCTCGGGCGGCGACGAGGTACGGGCGCGGCTCGGGCTGACCGACCGGCCGGTGGTCGTGTGCGTCTCGCGGCTGGTGCCGCGCAAGGGCCAGGACACGCTGATCCTCGCCCTGCCGCGGATCCTGGCCGCCGAGCCGGACGCCGTGCTGCTGATCGTCGGGGGTGGGCCCTACGAGAAGGACCTGCGCCGGCTGGCCCGGGAGATCGGCGTCGCCGCCTCCGTGCGGTTCACCGGGGCGGTGCCCTGGAGCGAACTGCCCGCGCACTACGGCGCCGGGGACGTCTTCGCGATGCCGTGCCGGACCCGGCGGGGCGGACTGGACGTCGAGGGGCTCGGGATCGTCTACCTGGAGGCGTCCGCCACCGGGCTGCCCGTCGTCGCCGGGGACTCCGGCGGGGCGCCCGACGCCGTGCTCGACGGGGAGACCGGCTGGGTCGTGCGGGGCGGCTCCCCGGCCGAGGCCGCCGAGCGGATCGTCGTACTGCTCCAGGACGCCGAACTGCGCCGCAGGATGGGGGAGCGGGGGCGGCGGTGGGTGGAGGAGCGATGGCGCTGGGATCTCCTCGCGGAGCGGCTCAGAACATTGCTCTAGACTTTTCCGTCCGCTCTCTGGGCTAATGACGGCTTTCGGCTGATGCTGCGCATATGACAGTCAAACTGATGCAGCGTCAGCTGACGAGACGTCAAATCCTTGGTATGGCCGCCCTCCAGACGGCGGCCACCCTCGGCTTCACCCGCGTGGGCCTCAAGTCGGCCCAGGCGGAAGAGCCCGCAGCGGTCGAGTCCGCGCCCGCGATCGTGGTCGGTTCCGGCTACGGCGCCTCCGTCGCCGCCCTCCGCCTCGGCCAGGCCGGCATCCGCACCCTCGTCCTGGAGATGGGCCGGCTGTGGAACACCGCCGGCGCCGACGGAAAGGTCTTCTGCAACACCGCCAACCCCGATTCGCGCTCCATGTGGTTCAAGACCCGCACCGAGGCGCCGCTCGCCACCTTCCTCTGGCTGGACGTCGTCAACAAGGACATCAACCCCTATCCCGGCGTCCTGGACCGGGTGCACTTCGCCAACATGTCCGTCTTCGTCGGCCGCGGGGTCGGCGGAGGTTCCCTGGTCAACGGTTCGATGGCGGTCACCCCGCTGCAGTCCTACTTCGCCGAGCAGTTCCCCACGGTGGACGTGACGGAGATGTACAACACGTACTTCCCGCGCGCCCGCGCCATGCTCGGTGTCAACACCATCGACCCGGCCTGGTTCGAGTCGACGGAGTGGTACCAGTTCACCCGGGTCTCGCGGAAGCACGCCACCAACACCGGTCTGAAGACCACCTTCGTGCCCAGCGTCTACGACTTCGGCTACATGCAGCGCGAAGCCGCCGGCACCGCCACGAAGTCGGCCCTGGGCCAGGAGGTCATCTACGGCAACAACTACGGCAAGAAGAGCCTCGACAAGACCTATCTGGCATCCGCGCTCGGCACCGGGAACGTCACCATCCACACCATGGAGAAGGTCCGCGGGATCAGCAGGGCGAGCGACGGCACCTGGGTGCTGACCGCCGACCGCATCGACGACACCGGCACGGTCGTCGAGACCAAGCAGTACGGCTGTACCTACCTGTTCCTCGGCGGCGGCAGCCTCGGCACCAGCGAACTGCTGCTCAGGGCACGGCAGTCGGGCACGCTCCCGGCGCTGGACGCGAGCGTCGGGGCCGGCTGGGGACCCAACGGCAACGTGATGCTCGGCCGGGCCAACCACCTCTGGGACACCGTCGGCGCCAACCAGTCGACCATGCCGGTCATGGGCATCGACGACTGGGCCAACACTGACAACCCGGTCTTCGCCGAGATCGCCCCGCTGCCGACGGGACTCGAACACTGGGTCAGCCTCTATCTCGCGATCACCAAGAACCCCCAGCGCGCCACGTTCTCGTACGCCAACAACGCCCTGAGCCTCAACTGGAGCGCCGCGCAGAGCTCGGTCTCCTCCGGCATGGCGAAGAAACTGTTCGACCGGATCAACTCGGCGAACACCACGATCTACCGCTCCGACCTCTTCGGCACCCCCAGCAGGACCTTCGCCGACGACTTCACCTACCACCCGCTCGGCGGCTGCGTGCTGGGCAAGGCGACCGACAACTACGGCCGGGTGAAGGGGTACTCGAAGCTGTACGTCACCGACGGCTCACTGGTGCCCGGCAACATCGGGGTGAACCCGTTCGTCACCATCACCGCGCTCGCCGAACGCACCATGGCGCGGGTCCTCGCCGAGGACGCCGCGCCATGACGCTTGTTCGGAAAGGGGGCTACTTGGCGTAGATCGCCTCGATCTCGCCCGCGAAGTCCTTCGCCACGACGTTGCGCTTGAGCTTCAGCGACGGCGTGAGATGGCCCGAGTCCTCCGTGAACTGGGAGGAGAGAATGCGGAACTTCCGCACCGATTCCGCCTTCGACACCGCGGCGTTGCCGTCGTCGACCGCCGACTGGATCGCGGCCAGCAGGTCGGGGTCCTGGCGCAGCGACGCCGCGGTGGAGCCCGTGGGCTTGCCGTGCTCGGCGGCCCAACGGCCCAGGAACTCCTCGTCGATGGTGACCAGCGCGCCCACGAACGGCCGCCCGTCGCCCACCACCATGCACTCCGCGACCAGCGCGTGCGCCCGGATCCGGTCCTCGATCACGGCCGGGGCGACGTTCTTGCCGCCCGCGGTGACGATGATCTCCTTCTTGCGGCCGGTGATCCTGAGGTAGCCGTCCTCGTCGAGGGTGCCCACGTCACCGGTGTGGAACCAGCCGTCCGCCAGCGCCTCGGCGGTCGCGGCCGGGTTGTTCCAGTACTCCTTGAACAGGTGCTCGCCATGGAGCAGCACCTCGCCGTCGTCCGCGATCCGCACCACCGAGCCCGGCAGCGGCTGACCCACCGTGCCGATCTTCTGCCGGTCCCAGGGGTTGAACGCGGTGGCCGCACAGGACTCCGTCAGACCGTAGCCCTCCAGGACCGTGAAGCCGATGCCGCGGAAGAAGTGACCGAGCCGCTCGCCGAGCGGCGCACCGCCCGAGATCGCGTACTCGCCCCGGCCGCCGAGCACCGCGCGCAGCTTGCTGTAGACCAGGCGGTCGAACACCTTGTGCTTGATCTTCAGACCGATCGACGGGCCGGACGGGGTGTCCAGCGCCTTGCTGTACGCGATCGCGGTGTCCGCCGCCTTGTCGAAGATCGCGCCCTTGCCGTCCGCCTGCGCCTTGGCCCGCGCCGAGTTGTAGACCTTCTCGAAGACGCGCGGCACACCCAGGATCAGCGTCGGCCGGAACGAGGCCAGCTCGTCGGTGAGGTTCTTGATGTCCGGGACCGTGCCCAGCTTGATCGGCGCCATCATCGGGGCGATCTGCACCAGCCGGCCGAACACGTGCGCGAGCGGCAGGAAGAGCAGCACACTGCACTCGCCCGTGCGGAACAGCGGACGCAGCCGCTCCACCACGTTCCCGCACTCGGCGAAGAAGCTGCGGTGGGTGAGCACACAGCCCTTGGGGCGGCCGGTCGTGCCCGAGGTGTAGACGATGGTCGCCGGATCGTCCGCCTTGGCGAGCGAACCGCGCTCCTCCACGGTCCCGTCGGAGACCCCCTGGCCGAGCCGCCCGAGTTCCTCGACCCCGCCCCCCTCGATCTGCCAGACGTGCTTCAGCGCGGGCAGCGTGTCCCGCACCGACTCCAGGGCGGCCGTGTGGACGTCCAGCTCGACGATCATCGCGGTGGCGCCCGAGTCGGACAGGATCCACTGCACCTGCTCCGGCGAACTGGTCTCGTACACCGGGACGGTGATCGCGCCCGCGCTCCAGATCGCGAAGTCGAGCAGCGTCCACTCGTAGCGGGTGCGCGACATCAGGCCGACCCGGTCGCCCGGCTGCACACCGGAGGCGATGAGACCCTTGGCGGCGGCGTGCACCTCGGCCAGGAAGGCCGTCGCGGTCACGTCCTGCCAGGCGCCGCCCACCTTGCGGGCGATGACGGCGACATCGGGGTGCTGCGCGGCGTTTCTGCGGACGATGTCGGTCAGATTGCCGTCCGCAGGGACCTCGTACAAAGCCGGAAGGCTGAACTCGCGCAAGACTGCTGCTCCTCATACGGCGCCGGCGCCACGACGTTGTGTGATGCGACGGTGCGGTCCACGGCTCGGGCTGGTGCTCGGACATCGATCGTTGAAATCCTGAGCACGACTGGACTGCCCGGACGTTACCCGCCGGTATGGCGTCTTCGACAGGGGGGTCCGACGAGATGTTCGCTGCGTCACACAGATTGGTGTTTCCTCGCGCACAGTAGTCCACCCCTTTACTGACTGGCCAGTAACCGCTATTTCCGTCGGCCTGTTCACTTATGCCGCACACGCCTACCCTTGATCGACATGGCATCCACACCCTCCGGTAACCGCAGGACACGCATCCATGTGGTCAGTGACGTGCACGGCAACGCCCGTGACCTGGCCCGGGCCGGAGAGGGCGCGGACGCGTTGATCTGTCTGGGCGACCTCGTCCTCTTCCTCGACTACGCCGACCACTCCCGCGGGATCTTCCCCGACCTCTTCGGCGTGGAGAACGCCGACCTGATCGTCGAGCTGCGCACCGCCCGCCGCTTCGAGGAGGCCCGCGAACTCGGCCGCCGGCTCTGGGGCGGCATCGACGGCGACCGGGCCGCCGTCATCGAGAAGGCCGTGCGCAAGCAGTACGCCGAGATGTTCCCGGCGTTCCCGACCCCGACGTACGCCACCTACGGCAACGTCGACATGCCCCAGCTCTGGAGCGAGTACGCCGGCCCCGGCACCACCGTCCTCGACGGCGAGCGCGTGGAGATCGGCGGCCGGGTGTTCGGCTTCGTCGGCGGCGGCCTCCGGACGGCCATGCGCACGCCGTACGAGATCAGCGACGAGGAGTACGCCGCGAAGATCGAGGCCGTCGGCGAGGTCGACGTGCTCTGCACCCACATCCCGCCCGAGGTGCCCGAACTCGTCTACGACACCGTCGCGCGCCGCTTCGAACGGGGCAGCCGCGCCCTGCTGGACGCGATCCGCCGGACCCGCCCCCGGTACTCCCTCTTCGGGCACGTCCACCAGCCGCTGGCCCAGCGGATGCGGATCGGCGCGACCGAGTGCGTCAACGTCGGGCACTTCGCGGGGAGCGGGAAGCCGTGGGCGTTGGAGTGGTGAGCCGGTCAGGTGGTGCGGGTGACGGCGGCAGGGCGGGCGCGCGGTAGCCTTCACGCTGCACACACGCACCTTTACGGGCCCGTATCCGGAGGAGTCACGGCGATGGCGGAACACACCAGTTCGAGCATCACGATCGAGGCGGCACCGGCCGACGTCATGGCCGTGATCGCGGACTTCGCCCGCTACCCGGACTGGACCGGCGAGGTGAAGCAGGCGGAGGTCCTCAAGGAGGACGAGCACGGCCGCGCCCAGCAGGTGCGGCTCGTCATGGACGCCGGCGCGATCAAGGACGACCAGGTGCTGGGGTACACCTGGACCGGCGAGCACGAGGTGTCCTGGACGCTGGTGAAGTCCCAGATGCTGCGGCAGCTCGACGGGTCGTACATCCTCAAGCCTGCGGGGGCGGGGGCGACCGAGGTCACCTACCAGCTGACCGTCGACGTCAAGATCCCCATGCTGGGGATGATCAAGCGAAAGGCCGAGAAGGTCATCATCGACCGGGCCCTGGCCGGCCTGAAGAAGCGCGTGGAGTCGAGCGACAAGTAGCGCCAAACAGGGGTACCGCTTACCGCTCATGGCTTATAGCTCACCGCTCAGGGCTACCGCTCACCGCTTATCGCTCACCGCTGTGGGCAGTCGTTCCGCTGGGGGTCCCCCCAGGCCCTCAAGGCACTGGGGGAGGAACGGGTGGGCACAGCCTGCAGTACCGGGCACCGCCTGAAGCCGCCTCTACCCCTGCCAACGCTACCGTTCACCCTCATGCGCACCATCCTGATCACCGGCCCCGGCGGCAGCGGCCGTACCACCGTCGCCGCCGCCACCGCCCTGGACGCCGCCCGCGCGGGCACCCGCACCCTCGTCCTCAGCGCCGACCGCACCGACACCCTCGGCGCCGCCCTCGGCGCACCGACCGGGGCGGAGCCCGTCCGGGTCCTGTCGCATCTCACCGCCTGGCGCCCCGACGCCACCACCGGCTTCCGGGACGATCTCGCCGGGTTCCAGGACCGCGCCTCCACCGTGCTCGATCTGCTCGGGGCCGCACGGCTGGACCCCGAGGAGGTCACGCCGCTTCCCGGCGCCGAGGAGCTGACTCTGCTGCGGGCCCTGCGGGACGCCGCCCTCGCCGAGGCGCACGACCTGCTCGTCGTCGATCTGCCGCCCACCGCCCAGGCCCTCGCCCTGCTCGCGCTCCCCGAGGAGCTGCGGCGTTATCTGCGGCGGCTGCTCCCGCCGGAGCGGCAGGCCGCCCGCGCCCTGCGCCCCGTCCTCGGCCGGCTCGCCGGGGTGCCGATGCCCGCCGAGTGGCTGTACGAGACCACCGCCCGCTGGGACATGGAACTCGCCGCCGTCGAGGCGGTCCTCGCCGACCGCGACACCGCCGTACGGCTCGTCGCCGAACCCGGACCGGCCGGGGCCGACGCCGTCCGGGACGCCCGCCTCGGCCTCGCGCTGCGCGCCCTGCCCGTGGAGTCGCTCGTCGCCAACCGTGTCCTGCCGGAGGCGGCGGCCGACGACGGCTGGCTCGGCAGGCTCGTCACCCAGCAGCGCAAGGCCCTCGGGGAGTGGGAAGAGGCGGCGCGGACCGTCGCCCACCTGGGCCACGACCCGCGCGGTGCCGACGACCTCACGGCGCTCGCCGTGCCCCCCGTCAACACGGCCGCCTCCCCGGTCGAGTGGGCCGTCACCGACCGGCTCGCCGAGGACGGCGTGCTGGTCTGGCACATCCCGCTGCCCGGCGCCATACGCGACGAGCTGGACCTCATCCGGCGCGGCGACGAACTCGTCCTCGCCGCCGGACCCTTCCGCCGTATCGTCCCGCTGCCCTCGGCCCTGCGCCGCTGCACCGTCGACGGCGCCGCCCTGCGCGACGGCGAGCTGCGCATCCGGTTCGCGCCGGATCCCGGCCTGTGGCCGCAGGGACGGTGAACGGCGTACCCCCGTTCGGGTAACGTCGAGAGAGACGATCCGTCATCGGGCGTCGTCCCATCAGGACAGCAGAAGTCACCAGGAGTCCGTCATGAGCGAAGAGCGCCCCACGCCCGACGCCGCCCGGGACGAGGCCGCCGCCAAGGAGGTCCCCGCCGAGGAGCCCCGCGCCACCGACGCCGACGCCTGGGCCACCGCCTGTGCCGAGGACCTGGCCCGCGAGAAGGCCCGCCGCCGGGCCGAGCAGGGCCGGCCCGAGGGCACGGCCGCCGAGGAGCTGCGCAAGCTCGTCGAAACCGTCGCCGACAAGCTCTCCGGCATCCAGTCCCCGCTGTTCGGCGCGGTCGCGGGCGGCGCCGCCCAGCAGGTCGTCCGCCAGGTCGTCCAGCAGGCCAAGGCCGCCGTCGAGCCCGTCATCGAGCGCAACCCCGAGGTCTTCGACCACCTCGCGGCGGCCGGCGGTGAACTCCTCGCCGCCTACCGCTCCGCGGTCCAGCACCAGGAACAGCGCTGGACGAGCCGCGACCACGACCTCAAGGACGACCCGCGCGACGAACCCCGCGACGGCGGCGAGGGTACCGGCCCGGGACAGCGCATCGACCTCGACTGACCACAGGATGACCGCAGGACCCCTCAGAGGTGCCCCGAGAGGCCTGTCCGCCGGGCGGACGACAGGAATCCGGGAGCAGTACCTCGGGTACCGTGGGCCGTAGCGGGGCTCGACCGAAACTGAGGGATTCATGGGACTCACCATCGGCGTCGACATCGGCGGCACGAAGATCGCGGCCGGCGTGGTCGACGAGGAAGGCAACATCCTCTCGACCTTCAAGGTGCCGACCCCCACCACCCCCGAGGCCATCGTGGACGCCATCGCCTCGGCCGTGGAGGGTGCCCGCGCGGGCCACGAGATCGTCGGTGTGGGCATCGGAGCCGCCGGTTACGTCAACCGGCAGCGTTCCACCGTCTACTTCGCGCCCAACATCGACTGGCGCCAGGAACCGCTCAAGGACGACGTCGAGGCCCGCGTGGGCCTCCCGGTCGTCGTCGAGAACGACGCCAACGCCGCCGCCTGGGGCGAGTACAAGTTCGGCGCGGGCAAGGGCCACCGCAACGTCATCTGCATCACGCTCGGCACCGGCCTCGGCGGCGGCATCATCATCGGCAACAAGCTGCGCCGCGGCCACTTCGGCGTCGCCGCCGAGTTCGGCCACATCCGGATGGTCCCGGACGGCCTGCTGTGCGGCTGCGGCTCGCAGGGCTGCTGGGAGCAGTACGCCTCCGGCCGCGCCCTCGTGCGGTACGCCAAGCAGCGCGCCAACGCCACCCCGGAGAACGCCGAGATCCTGCTCGGCCTCGGCGACGGCAGCCCCGAGGGCATCGAGGGCAAGCACATCTCCATGGCCGCCCGCCAGGGCGACCCGGTCGCCGTCGACTCCTACCGCGAGCTGGCCCGCTGGGCCGGCGCGGGCCTCGCCGACCTCGCCTCCCTCTTCGACCCCTCCGCCTTCATCGTCGGCGGAGGCCTCTCCGACGAGGGCGAACTGGTCCTCGACCCGATCCGCAAGTCCTACAAGCGCTGGCTGGTCGGCGGCAACTGGCGCCCGGTGGCCGACGTGATCGCAGCCCAGCTGGGCAACAAGGCGGGCCTGGTGGGCGCAGCAGACCTGGCAAGAGAACCGGACCCCATCATGTAACGCTCACTTCTTGTGCAGGGGCCACGGGGCCCACCCCCAGGGGCGCGGGGCTGTGTAAACATGCGGCTCCGCCGCGTGGGCGCGACAAGCCACAACGAACCGGCAGTCGCACACAATCCTCGCGCCCCACCTCATTGGGCGTAAATTGATCCACATGCCCCCGCTCCCCAACTCCGGTACCGAGCCCGACGGTTCGGCCGTCATCAGGGTCCTGAGCTACAACATCCGCTCGATGCGCGACGACACCGACGCCCTCGCCCGAGTCATCACCGCCACCGCCCCCGACCTGGTCCTGATCCAAGAGGCCCCCCTCTTCTTCCGCTGGCGCAAGAAACTCGCCCGTCTGGCTCGCGCCGCCGACCTGGTGACCCTCACGGGCGGCGGCACCGCGGCCGGCCCGGCCGTCCTCTGCTCCCTGAGGGCGACCGTCGAGCGTACGGAGGACGTCCTCCTCCCGCTCACCCCCGGCCACCACCGCCGGGGTCTCGCCACAGCGGTCGTACGATTCGCCGGCGCCCGCCTCGGCGTCATCAGCTGCCACCTCAGCCTCCACAGGAACGAGCGCTACGACCAGGGAGGCATGCTCCTCGACCGCCTCGCCGGCCTGGGCGTCGAGCACGCGATCGCAGGCGGCGACATCAACGAGCGCCCGGACGGTCCCACCTTCGCCCGCCTCGCCGCCACACTGCGCGACTGCCGCGCCACCGCCCCCTGGGGCGCCGAGCACACCTTCCCCGCAGCCGCCCCCGACCGCCGTATCGACGCCCTCTTCGCGACGAAGGCCGTGGAGGTCCTCGGCTGCGGCGTCCCCGAGGGTCTCCCCGGCATCACCGAGAACGACCTGAGGGCGGCCACGGACCACCTCCCGGTCCTGGCCGCCCTCAGAATCCCCGCGAACCAGAGAACCCGAGAACTAGGGCCCTTCTGATGGATCTCCGCGGCGTCGCGACGCCCGGCACGCCCTCTCGCCGCACCGGACAAAAGCCCTGGTAGCTCCTCCCCCACGCTCGGCTTCGCTCGCGCGGGGGGACCCCCATCGAGGGCTTCCGCCCGGCACTCCCCCAGCCTTCGGCCGGGGGGACCCCCAGAGCACGCACCGAACGCCGCTCCTTCTCCCACGGAGATCCATCAGAAGGGCCCTAGACCACGGCCCCCCGCCCGGGATCCCCGTCGTCCTCGTCGTCCGGGCGCATCCGTACCACCAGCGTGGCGAAGCCGCCGAGGAAGCCGCCGACGCAGACCGTCGTCAGCCACCACGTCATGTCCCAGCCCAGCAGCACCGCCAGCAACAGCAGCACCGGCCCGCCGATCACGCCGAGCCAGGCGAACTTCGCCGTGGTGTCGGCGGCCGGCAGCGGCGGCGGCTCCGGCGGGACGAAGTGACCCTCGTCGTCCTCGTCGAAGTCCTCCTCGGCCGGTTCCTGCGCGGTGTAGTCGCGCGGGCCGACACCGGGTGCGAACGAGACGGAACTGCCGAGCGGCTTGGCCGGTTTCGGCTCCTGCTCGTCCCCGGAGTCACGGGGTTCGTCGTCGTTCGTCCGCGATTCCAGCAGCGCAAGGTCCTCGATGGACTTGAACGGCTTGGCCCCCGGCGGGTCCGGCGGCTCGTCCCCGTACCCCGCGACGATCGCCGCCCACGCGGCGTCCTCGTCGAAGGGCACGTTCTGCTCCTCCGGCTCCCGGCCCCGACGGGCGTCCTGGCCGTCCTGGCCGTCCAGGCCATCCAGGCCCTCCCGCTCGTCCCGGTTCTCCCGGTCCTCGCGGTCGGAGTCGTGCTCAGCCACCTACGGCCGTCCCTTCCTTGCCGACACTGGGCGCGATCCGGGCGATGAACGCGTAGCTCTCCTCGAAGATCCGGTCCGCATCGTGGTCCAACGTTGCCACGTGGTAGCTCTGTTCCAGGAGGATCTCGGTCACGTCCGTGGAGGACACCCGGCTCAGCACCCGGGCCGAGTCGGCCGCCGGGACGACATGGTCCTGGACGCTGTGAAGAAGCAGCAGCGGCTGCGTGACCTGCGGAAGCTCCCCGTCGATCTGCCGCAGCAGCACCCGCAGGGCGTGCGCCGAGCGCAGCGGCACCCGCTCGTACCCCGTCTCCACGACCCCCTCCTTGGCGATGTCGCTGGCGATCCCCTTCGCCGACCGCACGAAATGGTGGGCCACCGGAAGGGCGTACGCCGACAGCCCGTGCACCTTGTTCGCCGGGTTGACCACGACCACGCCCTCGACGCCCGCGCCGTGCTTCGCGGCCAGCCGCAGCGCCAGCGCGCCACCCATGGACAGCCCGGCCACGAAGACCCGGGAGCACCGCTCGCGCAGGGCGCGCAGTTCGCGGTCCACCTCCGCGTACCAGTCGGGGCCGCCGGTGAGGGCCATGTCCTCCCAGCGCGTGCCGTGCCCCGGCAGCAGGGGCACCGAGACGGTGAGGCCCTGGCCGGCCAGATACCGGGCCCAGGGGCGCAGCGACTGCGGGGAACCGGTGAAGCCGTGGCAGAGGAGGACCCCGACCTCCCCGCCCTCATGGCGGTACGGCTCGGCTCCAGGAAGGACCGGCACCTTCGGTCTCCTGTCTTCGTCTGTTCTTCATGAGAGGGACGTGAGGTTCACGGTACGCGACCCCACTGACACCGACCAGGGCCGTCGGAGCCTTTGCCTGGGCTTCCGGGTTAAGGTCTGATCTACACATACAGGAGGCACTCGGTTGTTGTACGGCGCGATGAAGGTCTTTGTCGGGGGACCGCTGAAGGCCACCTTCAGGCCCTGGGTGGAAGGCCTCGAGAACATTCCCGCCGAGGGCCCCGCGATCCTGGCGAGCAACCACCTGTCCTTCTCGGACTCGTTCTTCCTGCCCGCGGTCCTGGACCGCAAGGTCACGTTCATCGCGAAAGCCGAGTACTTCACGACCCCCGGCGTCAAGGGCAGGCTCACGGCCGCCTTCTTCAAGGGCGTCGGCCAGCTCCCGGTGGACCGCTCCGGCGCGCGCGGCGCGGGGGAGGCCGCGATCAAGAGCGGCATAGAGGTGCTGGAGCGCGGTGAGCTGTTCGGGATCTACCCGGAGGGCACCCGCTCGCCCGACGGCCGTCTCTACCGCGGCAAGCCGGGCGGCCTCGCGCGCGTGGCGCTCGCCAGCGGCGCGCCCGTCATCCCCGTCGCGATGATCGACACGGAGAAGATCCAGCCGCCGGGCAAGGTGATGCCCAAGGTGATGCGGCCCGGCATCCGCATAGGCGAGCCGCTGGACTTCAGCCGCTACCAGGGCATGGACCACGACCGTTTCGTGCTGCGGGCGCTGACGGACGAGGTCATGTACGAAATCATGAAGCTCTCCGGCCAGGAGTACGTCGACATCTACGCGACCACCGCCAAGCGGCAGATCGCGGAGGCGGCCAAGGCCGCGAAGGCGGCGCTCGCACAGGCCAAGAACGAACAAGAGCAGTAGGTACAAGAGCAGTAGGAACAGCAGCAGTAGGTACATAGGAACAACAGCAGTAGGTACAAGAGAAGCAGGCGGCGCTCCGGCGGCGGGGGGACTGGACGGATGGCCAGGCGCGAGAGAGTCATGAGGATGTCGGTCGAGCTGCCGCTGTGGCGCGCGCTCTCCGGCTACCGGGTCCTGACGATGCTGTACGCGGTCGGCCTGTTCGCCTCCGCCTACGACGACCACGACCGTCCCGGCGTCGCCATCACCTACTTCGCCGTCCTGTTCGTCTGGACGCTCGCGACCCTGCCCCGGGTGCAGAACGCGGCGGCCTGCACCAAGCGCTTCCTCGCCGTCGACCTCGCCGTCGCGCTCACCGGCATCGTCCTGACCCCGTTCGTCGTCGACGACCAGCACATCCAGAGCGGCGGGCCGACCCTGCCGTCGATATGGACGGCCGGCTCGGTCCTCGCCTTCGCCATCAAGGGCGGCTGGCGCTGGGCCGCGTTCGCCTCCACGACCGTCGCCGTCGCCAACCTGATCGAGCGCGGCCACCCGGCCCGCGACACCGTCCACAACGTGATCCTCGTCTGGGTCGCCTCCATCGCCATCGGCTACGTCGTCGAGGTCGCCCGCGCCTCCGAGCGCACCCTCGCCCGCGCCCTGGAGATCGAGGCCGCGACGAGGGAACGGGAACGGCTCGCCCGGGACATCCACGACAGCGTGCTGCAGGTGCTGGCCATGGTGCAGCGGCGCGGCGCGGTCATCGGCGGCGAGGCGGCCGAGCTGGGCCGGCTGGCCGGGGAGCAGGAGGTCGCGCTGCGCACCCTGGTCTCCGGTGGGCTCGTCCCGGTCTCCCGGGTGTCGGAGGACCTGGCCGAGGGGGCCGTCGTACGCCTGGTGGAGGAGCCCGAGGGGCCGGAGGAGAGCGACGTTCCCGTCGATCTGCGCACCCTGCTCGCGCCGTACGCCGCCGCCCGGGTCAGTCTCGCGGAGCCGGGAGCGCCGGTGCCGCTGGAGCCGGCCGCCGCGCGGGAGCTGGCCGCGGCCGTGGGTGCGGCCCTGGACAACGTCCGCAAGCACGCGGGTGACGAGGCCCGTGCCTGGATCCTGGTCGAGGACGAGCCCGACGAGGTGATCGTCACCGTACGGGACGACGGGCCCGGCATCCCGGAGGGGCGGCTCGCGCAGGCCGAGGGGGAAGGACGGCTCGGGGTCGCCCAGTCGATCCGGGGCCGGCTGCGCGACCTCGGCGGCCGCGCCGAGCTGATCTCGACGCCCGGACAGGGCACCGAAGTGGAGTTGACCGTGCCGAAGGCCGTGGCGGGGAAGGACAGCAGGCGATGAGCATCAAGGTCATGGTGGTCGACGACCACCCGATGTGGCGCGACGCGGTCGCCCGGGACCTGGCCGACTCCGGCTTCGACGTGGTCGCCACCGCCGGCGACGGCGAGCAGGCGGTGCGCCGCGCCAAGGCGGCCGTGCCGGACGTGCTCGTCCTGGACCTCAACCTGCCGGCCAAGCCCGGCGTCCAGGTGTGCAAGGAGGTCGTCGCCGCGAACCCCGCGCTACGCGTCCTCGTCCTCTCCGCGAGCGGTGAGCACGCCGATGTGCTGGAGGCGGTCAAGTCCGGCGCGACCGGCTATCTGCTGAAGTCGGCGTCCACCGAGGAACTCCTGGACGCGGTGCGCCGTACGGCCGTCGGCGACCCGGTGTTCACGCCCGGCCTCGCCGGACTGGTTCTCGGCGAGTACCGCCGGCTGGCCTCCGACCCCGGCCCAGCCTCCGGCCCCGACGAGCCGGACGCGCCGCGCCTGACGGACCGGGAGACCGAGGTGCTGCGGCTGGTCGCCAAGGGGCTGAGCTACAAGCAGATCGCCGAACGCCTCGTCATCTCCCACCGCACGGTCCAGAACCACGTGCAGAACACACTCGGCAAACTCCAGCTGCACAACAGGGTGGAGCTCGTCCGGTACGCGATAGAGCGGGGTCTCGACGACGAGTGACGGCCAGTGAGGACACGCCGGGGATGGCGCCCCCGTCGCCGGGGGCGCCGACCACGCCCCGGCTACCGGGCCGTCCGCCGCCCGGAGCACCGCACCCCGGTCACCAGCTCCCGCACCACGAAGGCCCCGTTCACCGTCAGCACCGACTCCGGGTGGAACTGCACACCCGCGAAGCCGGGCCCCCGTACCGCGTGCACCTCCCCGTTCGCCGCCCGGCTCACCTCGATCCCGTGCGCGGCCAGTTCGGCCAGGGCCCCGTCGTCGCACCGCGCCACGAAGCTGTTGTAGAAGCCGACCGTCTCGGCCCGCCCGAACAGGTCGATCTCCGTCTGCGCCCCCTGGTACGGCACCTCCTTGCGTACGATGTCCAGCCCCAGCTCCGCCGCGATCAGCTCGTGCCCGAGACAGACGCCGAGCACCCCGTGCCGGTGCTCCCGCAGCACCCGCGCGGTCAGCTCCCGCAGGAACCGCATCTTCGGGTCGCCGAGATCGGCCGGGTCACCGGGTCCGGGGCCCAGCACCACCGGCCCCTCGTGCGCCACAACCCGCTCGCGCAGCCCGGGCTCGTCGTAGCGCCGGACGGACACCTCCAGGCCGCCGGAGCGCAGCACGTGCGCGAGCATCGCCGTGAACGTGTCCTCCCCGTCGACGACCAGGGCATGACCGGTGAGGTCCCGCGTCCGCTCCTGCATCCGCAGCCAGAACGGCGCCAGCGACGAGCGCCGCCCGTCCAGCGCGGCCCGCACCCGGGGGTCGTCCGCCAGCCGGGGCCGCGCCTGCTCCTCCCGGGGCCTGCCCGGCCGTACGCCGAGCGCCGCCAGCACCCCCGCCGCCTTCGCATGCGTCTCCGCGACCTCGCCCGCCGGGTCCGACCCCCGTACGAGCGTGGCGCCGACCGGCACCCGCAGCCGCCCGGCCGCGTCGATGTCGGCGGTCCGGATGAGGATGGGGGAGTCGAGGGTCTGCGCCCCGCCCGAGTCCCGGCCCAGCAGCGCCAGCGCCCCCGCGTAGTAGCCCCGCCCCCCGACCTCGTGCCGCTCGATGACCCGGCAGGCGTTCTGCACCGGCGAGCCGGTCACCGTCGCCGCGAACATGGTCTCCTTCAGCACCTCCCGCGCGTCCAGCGAGGACTTCCCGCGCAGCTCGTACTCGGTGTGCGCGAGGTGCGCCATCTCCTTCAGCCGGGGCCCCACGACCACCCCGCCCATGTCGCCGACGGTGCACATCATCTTGAGCTCCTCGTCGACCACCATCGACAGCTCCTCGATCTCCTTGCCGTCGGCGAGGAAGCCGAGCAGCTGCTCCGGGGTGGGTCCCTCGGCCGGATAGCGGTACGTCCCGCTGATCGGGTTCATCACGACCGTCCCGCCGGACATCCGCACATGCACCTCCGGGCTCGCGCCGACCAGCGTGCGCTCCCCGGTGTGCACGGCGAACGTCCAGTACGCGCCCCGCTCGCCCTCCAGCAGCCGCCGGAACAGCGCGAGGGCGTCCGCCCTGCCGAACCCCGGGATCTCACCCTCGTACGTCCGCCGGATCACGAAGTTCGCGCCCTCGCCCCGCCCGATCTCGTCCCGCAGCACCCGTCCGACGATCTCGGCGTAGGCCTCGTCGGCGACGTCGAAACCCCCGCCCGTGACACGTACCTCGTGCGCGGGGAGCTGGGCCAGGGCGTCCGCCAGGGTGAGCGTGTGCGTCTCCTCGGGGGTGAGGACCAGCAGGGGAGTGCCGTCGTCGCGGACGTCGAAGCCCCGCTCGCGGATCTGGCGGAAGGGGACCAGGGCGAGGCCCTCGTCGGGGAGGTCGGCGAGCCGGTCGAAGGTGCCGACCGGGCCGATCAGCACCTCCACCGTGTTCTCGTCGTGGCCGGGGCCGCGGCGGCGGAGCAGGGCGAAGGGACGGTCGTCGTGGAACAGCGCTGTCAGGTCCATGGTTCCTCTGCACGGTGGGAAAGATGGGAAAGGTGCGAGAGGAACGGACCCCGGAAACGCCGAAGGCCGCCCCTCGGGCGGCCTTCGCGAAGTCTTGCGTACGCGCAGTCAGTGGGCCGCCGGTCGGACGGTCCACCACCAGTTCTGGTTCGAGTGCGCGAACATGTGCCGCACCCTACCCCACGCGCACCTGAGCATGGGGTCGTCTCACCTGTCGAGCCGGGGCGAAAAGGACTCGACACGACCCCGTAATGTTGAGGGCGTGACCGTGAACGCTAAGACCAGCGCGAGCGCTGGCAACACCTGGCGAGACCTGCCCGCGGCGCAGCAGCCCGAGTACCCCGACACCGAGGCTCTGCGCGCAGTCGTTGCGGAGCTGGAGTCGTATCCGCCGCTCGTCTTCGCGGGCGAGTGCGACCAGCTGCGCGCCCGGATGGCGGCCGTCGCCAAGGGAGAGGCGTTCCTCCTCCAGGGCGGCGACTGCGCCGAGGCCTTCGACGCCGTGTCGGCCGACCACATCCGCAACAAGCTGAAGACGCTGCTCCAGATGGGCGCCGTGCTGACGTACGCCGCGTCCGTGCCCGTGGTGAAGGTGGGCCGGATCGCCGGCCAGTACTCCAAGCCGCGCTCCAAGCCGACCGAGACCCGCGACGGCGTGACCCTGCCGACCTACCGCGGCGACTCCGTCAACGGCTTCGACTTCACCGAGGCCGCCCGCGTCCCGGACCCGGAGCGGCTGAAGCGGATGTACCACGCCTCCGCCTCCACGCTGAACCTGGTGCGCGCCTTCACCACCGGCGGCTACGCCGACCTGCGCCAGGTCCACGCCTGGAACCAGGACTTCGTCCGTTCCTCCCCGTCCGGGCAGCGCTACGAGCAACTGGCGCGCGAGATCGACAACGCGCTGAACTTCATGCACGCCTGCGGGGCGGATCCGGAGGAGTTCAAGACGGTCGAGTTCTACTCCTCGCACGAGGCGCTGCTGCTGGACTACGAGGCCGCTCTGACCAGGGTCGACTCCCGCACCGGGCACCTGTACGACGTCTCCGGGCACATGGTGTGGGTCGGTGAGCGCACCCGGCAGCTGGACCACGCGCACATCGAGTTCGCCTCGAAGATCCGCAACCCGATCGGCATCAAGCTCGGCCCGACGACCACGGCCGAGGAGGCGCTGCAGTACATCGAGCGCCTCGACCCCGACCGTGAGCCCGGCCGGCTGACCTTCATCGTCCGCATGGGTGCCGACAAGGTCCGCGACAAGCTGCCCGAGCTGGTCGAGAAGGTCACGGCGTCCGGCGCGGTCGTGGCCTGGGTGACCGACCCGATGCACGGCAACACCTTCGAGGCGGCCTCCGGCCACAAGACCCGCCGTTTCGACGACGTGCTCGACGAGGTCAAGGGCTTCTTCGAGGTCCACAAGGGCCTCGGCACCCACCCGGGCGGCATCCATGTCGAGCTCACCGGTGACGATGTCACCGAGTGCGTGGGCGGCGGCGACGAGATCTTCGTCGACGACCTCCACCAGCGCTACGAGACGGCCTGCGACCCGCGGCTGAACCGCAGCCAGTCCCTCGACCTGGCGTTCCTCGTCGCGGAGATGTACCGGGACCAGTGACTTCCGGTCACAGGGGTGGGGCGCGGATCACATGCGATCCGCGCCCTCTCCACTTTTGTGGACACCGAGTGCCGGGTAAGGTTAGGTTAGCCTTATCGATCCCGGCAGGAGGTGAATCCGCGTGTACGTCTGCAGCTGCTTCGGAGTGACTGAAGCGCAGGTCCAGCAGCACGCGGAGGACGGAGCCTGCACACCTCGCCAGATCGCCTCCGCCTGCAAGGCCGGCACGGACTGCGGCTCGTGCGTCCGCCGGATTCAGGCGATTCTCGGCCGCGGCACCTGCCCGCGCCGCGAGCTGGCCGACCAGGGCCGCCCGGTCCTCTCGGACCTGGAACGGCTCGACGAAGCCGCCTAGCTCTCGGGCCCTTCAGCTCCCGGGCCGCTCAGCTCTCGGGCTGCTCGATCAGCTGTGCGATGTAGAGGGCCTCGCCCAGCTTCTCCACCAGTTCCAGCTGGGTGTCGAGGTAGTCGATGTGGTGCTCCTCGTCCTCGAGGATCGACTCGAAGATGTTCGCCGAGGTGATGTCACCCTTCTCGCGCATCACCTTGATGCCGCGCCTGAGGCGGTCGATCGCCTCGACCTCGATCAGCCGGTCGGCCTCGAACATCTCCTTGACGGTCTGGCCCACCCGTACGTGGAACAGCCGCTGGTAGTTCGGCAGCCCCTCGAGGAACAGGATGCGGTCGGTGAGCACCTCCGCGTGCTTCATCTCGTCGAAGGACTCGTGCCGCGTGTACTTCGCGAGCTTCGTCCAGCCGAAGTTCTCCTGCATCTTGGCGTGGAGGAAGTACTGGTTGATCGCGGTGAGCTCACCGGTGAGCTGCTCGTTCAGAAACTCGATGACCTCGGGGTCGCCCTGCATCGCAGAGGCTCCTTCCACGTGGGGATTCGGGGAGGTTGCCGCCGCATGATTTCACCGGGCGGAAAGATCGTCCAGTAAGTGCGTACTTAGTAAGTTAGTGCATGCTTAGTCGGTGTTGCCCGATTCAGGACATGGCTGGTCATGTGCACTGTGTCGGGTCTGTCAGGATGGAGACATGGGTCAGCCGGTGGAGCGCGAATCTGCAGAAGCAGCACCGTCCGAGCTTCCGCCGGGACAGCGACTGCAGCGGGGCTGGCCGGTCACCCACTACGGCCCGGTCCCCAGGTTCCGGCCCGAGCGCTGGGAGTTCCGGGTCTTCGGCGCCACCGCGGACGGCGAGAAGCGCTGCTGGAACCACGAGGAGTTCACCGCTCTGCCGTACACCACCGTCGTGGCCGATCTGCACTGCGTGACGAAGTTCAGCATGCTCGGCGCCGAGTGGGGCGGGGTCCCGGCCCGCACCGTCCTGGAGATCGCCCCGCCCGCCGCCGACGTCACCCATGTGATGGTGTGGGCGGAGTACGGCTTCAGCTCCAATCTGCGCCTGGCGGACTTCGCCGCCGAGCGCACGATCTTCGCCACCCACAAGGACGGCGAGCTCCTCACCGCCGAGCACGGCTTCCCGGTCCGTCTCGTCGTCCCCCACCTCTACGCCTGGAAGGGACCCAAGTGGGTCCGCGGCGTCGAGTACATGACCGCCGACCGCCGCGGCTTCTGGGAGGAACGCGGCTACCACAACATCGGCGACCCCTGGAAGGAGCAGCGCTACTCCTACCAGGAGGAGCCGGGGGACGGCCCGGAACTCTGAGTACGGTTCGTGGCGGTATGCTCATTGCCGGTTACCACGACAACCGTGCAGGGAGCCACTGATGGCCATCTTCAACGTGATCTACACCGAGTCTGCGGCTCGCGTGCGCGACAGCCTCCCCGAGGACCGCCGTGAGCTGCTCCAGCGGGGCCTCGCCATAGTGTCCACGGACCCCCGCACCAAGATCTCGTCGCCCATCTCCGGTGACGAGAACACCCGCTCCCTCGCACTGACCCACAGCATGGCCATCGAGTACGTCGTCAGCGACGGGTTGCTGATCGTGCTCGTGGTGCACATCGTCGACACGTCCCACGTGCTGTTCGAAAACGAGGACTGACAGCCTCAGCCGTCCCGCAGCTTCTTCAGTCTTTCCACGTCCGCCGCGTGCCCCTCCTTGCCCCCCGGCGTCTCGATGATCAGCGGTACGCCCTCCGTCGCCGGGTGGGTCATCAGCGCGCGGAACGGGTCCTCGCCGATGTGACCGGCGCCGATGTTCTCGTGCCGGTCCTTGTGGGCGCCGACCACGTCCTTCGAGTCGTTGGCGTGGATCAGCTTCAGCCGGCCCTCACCGACGGTGTCCACCAGCAAATCGAGGGTCTCGTGCATCCCGGACGGGCCGGTCAGATCGTGCCCGGCGGCGAACACATGGCAGGTGTCCAGACAGACACCGAGCTTCGGATGGGCGTCCAGCGCCTCGAAGTACGGCCCGAAGTCCCAGGTCCGGGAGCAGAGCGAGGAGCCCTGCCCGGCCGTGGACTCAAGCAGCAGGAACGGGTCGTCGTCATGGGTCAGCTCCTCCAGCAGCGGCAGCAGATGCTCCCGCACCTGCTTCAGCGCCACCGACCGCTCCCGCCCGCCCGTCGCGCTCCCCGTGTGCACGACGACCCCGAGCGCGCCGATCGCCCGGCCCCGGCGCAGCGAGTGCCGCAGCGACTCCACCGACCTCTCCACGGTCGCCTCGGTGTGCGAACCGAAGTTGATCAGATACGGGGCGTGTACGTACGCCGGGACCGACTCCGCCGCGCAGGCCTCCCGGAACGCCTCGTCCTGCGCCGGGTTGCCGGCCGGAGTGGCCCAGCCGCGCGGGTTGGCGACGAACACCTGGACCGTCTCGGCCTTGAGGTCATGGGCGTACGTCAGGCCCACGGAGTGCAGTCCGCCGGCCACGGGGACATGGCCGCCGACAGGGTTGCGGGAGGGGAAGGGTGCTGCTGGGCGGGGTGCTGGCTGACTCACCCGTTCAGGGTGTCATGCCCGGGCGGGTGACCTTCCCGGGCCCCTTCCCGGGCCCCTTCCCGGGGCTCTTTGTGGGCCCCCTTCCCGGGCTCCTTTCGGGCTTCTTCCCGCCGCCCGGTCACCGTCACCGGATGGTGATCGTGATCGTCGACCCCTTGGGCGCGGTCTTGCCGCCCTTCACCGACTGCTTCTTCACCGTGTCGCCGAACAGCCCGAGCAGTCCGCGGTCCTCCTTGACCCCGAACCCGGCCCCTTCGAGAGCCGTCCTGGCGTCGTCGACGCTGTCGCCGACCACGTCCGGGACCTCGACCATCTCCGGGCCCTTGGACAGGGTCAGCGTCACCGTGTCCCCGTCGGCGGCCTCGCTGCCGGCCTCCGGGGTCTGCGCCGCGACCTGGCCCGCGTCGAACTCGGAGGTGACCTGCTCGGCGGAGACCTCCACCGTCAGACCGGCCTCCTCCAGGTCGGCCTTGGCGTCTTCCAGATCCTCGCCGGTCACGTCCGGGACGTCGATCGCGCTGCCCTTGCTGACGACGATCGCGACCGCCGAGCCCGTGCGCCGCTCCGTGCCCGCCTCGGGCGAGGTACTGATCACGAAGCCCTTGATGACGTCGTCGCTGAACTCCTCGGTGACCTGCCCCGGCTCCAGCCCGTCCGACTTCAGCAGCGCCTTGGCCTTGTCCAGCCGGGAGCCCGTCACATCCGGCACCTCCACGGTCTGCGGGCCGTCGGAGACGGTGAGCGCAACGGAGTCGTGCTTGCGGATACGGGAGCCCGGCTCCGGGTCCGTGCTGATCACGGTGCCGCGCTTGACGGTGTCGCTGTAGGCATGCTCGACGTCGCCCACTTCCAGCCCGGCGGCCTCCAGCCGCTGCTCCGCCTTCGCCTGCGACTGCGTCAGCACCCTCGGCACCGTGGTGAACTGGCCGGAGTTGATGTACCAGACGCCGGCGCCGACCCCGATCACCAGCAGGAACACGGTGACGAGGGCGAGCACCCCGCGCCGGGGCCGCGCCGTACGGCGCCGGGGAGGCAGCGGCGGCGGGCTCTGGAACCGGGAGGTCCGGTGGACGGAGCCCGCGTCCGCCCCGAACCCCTCCTCCTCGTTGACCGGCAGCGGCCGGGGCACGGTCAGCGAGCGCGGGATGACGCTCGTGCGGTCGTCGGCGTTGTCGTGCGCGGCGGACACGGCCTGCGGGGGCAGGAAGTCCAGCTGCGCCTCGCTCAGCGCGGCGCGCGCGTCCCGCACCTGTCCGAGCAGCGCGACGGCGTCGTACGGCCGGACGCCCGGGGCGCGGGCGGTGGCCGACGCGACCAGCTCGTCGAGTGCGAAAGCCAGCCCCGGGACCTCGCCGGACGGCGGCGGGACGTCCTCGTGGAGATGCTTGTAGAGCACGATCGCGGGGGAGTCGCCGTCGTGCGGCTTCTCACCGGTGAGCATCTCGTAGAGCACGACACCGCACGCGTACACGTCGACCCGGGGGTCGGCGGCACCGGGCGTCTCGATCTGCTCGGGCGCCAGATAGGCGACGGTCCCGAGCACGGCCCCGGTGGTACTGGTGACGGTGTCGACGGACCGCACCAGCCCGAAGTCGGCGACCTTGACCCGCCCGTCGTCCCCTATCAGCACGTTCTCGGGCTTCATGTCCCGGTGCACGAACCCGGCCCGGTGCGCGGCCCCGAGCGCGGCGAGCACCGGCTCCAGGATGTCGAGCGCGGCCCTGGGCTGCAGCGCCCCACGCTCGCGCAGCACGTCACGCAGGGTGCAGCCGGCGATGTACTCCATCGCGAGATACACATACGACCCGTCCGCACCCTGGTCGAACACCTGAACGACATTGGGGTGCGCGAGCCGCGCGACGGACTTCGCCTCCCGGATGAACCGCTCGACGAACGACCCGTCGGCCGCGAGCGCCGGATGCATCACCTTGAGCGCGAGCACCCGGTCGAGGCGGGTGTCCACGGCCCGGTAGACCGTGGCCATCCCGCCCACGGCGATCCGCGCCTCGATGCGATACCGCCCGTCGAGCACCTGCCCGACCAGAGGGTCCTGAAGGGTCGTGTCCACGCAGCGAGTCTACGAGCCACGACTGACACCCCACCCCTTCCCACCCATTCGGAGCACGACTGCAGCCGACCTGTGACGCGCCCCACGGGGCGCGGGCACGCACCAGGCGTACATGCGTGCCCACCCGCGAGGGCCGGCCGCCGACGGCGATCAACCCCCACGGGCCGGCCCACCTCTCGACCGACGGTGAACGGGTGGTGCGCGGGTGGGAGAGCGTCAAAAGGCGGGGCGTTCCGGATCCAGGGTGGCCAAACCCTCCGTAGGAGACGACGCCTCGGCGAAGTAACGGCGGGGAATACGCCCCGCCAGCCGGGCCAGCCGCCCCGCCTCCACCCCGGCCCGCATGGCGGACGCCATCCGCTCAGGATCCGGCGACCGCGTCACCGCCGACGCCAGCATCACCCCCGCACACCCCAACTCCATCGCCAAGGCCACATCCGACGCCGTCCCGGCCCCCGCGTCCAGAATCACCGGCACACCCGCCCGCTCCACGATCAGCTGAAAGTTGTGCGGGTTGCGGATCCCCAGCCCGGACCCGATCGGCGACCCCAGCGGCATGACGGCGGCGCACCCCACGTCCTCCAGCTTCCGCGCCAGCACAGGATCGTCGTTCGTGTACGGCAGCACCGTGAACCCGTCGTCCACCAGCGTCTCCGCCGCCTCCAGCAACTCCACCGGGTCCGGCAGCAGCGTCCGCTCGTCGGCGATGACCTCCAGCTTCACCAGGGACGTCCCGAGCGCCTCCCGCGCCAGCCGAGCCGTCAGCACCGCCTCCCCGGCCGTGAAGCACCCCGCCGTGTTGGGCAGCACCCGGATGCCGAGCCGCTCAAGGACCGACAGCACAGAACCCCGCACAGCAGGGTCCACTCTCCGCATCGCCACCGTCGTCAGCTCGGTCCCGGACGCCACCAGCGCCCGCTCCAGCACCTCCAGGCTCGGCGCACCCCCCGTACCCATGATCAGACGGGACGAGAAGGACGTACCCGCAAGGACGAAGGCGTCGTCGGCCACGGCGCTCACCCTCCCTGCACGGCGGTCAGGACTTCCACCCGGTCGCCCTCGTGGAGCGCGGTGCCGGACCACTCCCCGCGCGGGACGACGGTCTCGTTCAGCGCGGCCGCCACGCCGGAGGGCGCCGCCGTCAGGGCTCGTACGACGCTGTCGAGGGCCGTACCGGGAGCGACCACCCGCCGCTCACCGTTCACCGAGATGTTCATACGAGCTGCTCCGTGACGGCGGCGGCGCCGAAGCGCCGGGGGGTGAAGGGGCGGGCCTCGTCGGGGAGTTCACCGGTGGCCAGGGCGTGTGCCAGCACGTCACCGGTCACCGGGGTCAGCAGCACGCCGTTGCGGTAGTGCCCGGTGGCCAGCAGCAGCCCGTCCAGTCCGGTCGGCCCGAGCAGCGGCGCGTTGTCGGGGGAGCCGGGCCGCAGCCCCGCGCGTGTCTCGGTCAACGGCAGTTCCGTGATCCCCGGCACCAGTTCGTGCGCGTCGCGCAGCAGCTCGTACACACCGCCCGCCGTCACCGTCGTGTTCCAGCCCAGCTCCTCGCTGGTGGCGCCCACGACCAGCTCGCCGTTCTCCCGGGGCACCAGATACACCTGGCTGCCCCGCACGACGGCCCGCACGGTACGGCTGAGGAACGGCGCGTACGCCGGCGGCACCGTCAGCCGCAGCACCTGCCCCTTCACCGGCCGGACCGGCGGCAGTACGTCCTCCGGAACCCCCGCCAGCCGCCCGCTCAGGCTCCCCGCCGCGAGCACCACCTGCCCCGCCGCCAGGGCCGTACCGTCCCCCGTGACGACCCCCGCGGCCCGCCCGCCCACGACGGACAGCCGCTCCGCCCACACGCGGTGGAGGACCACCCCCGCCCGCTCGCACGCCACGACCAGCGCGTCGGCCAGCCGCCGGGGATCGATCTGGTGGTCGCCGTCCACCCGCAGCCCGCCCCGCACCCCGGGCGCGAGCATCGGCTCCAGGCGTCGGCACTCCCGCCCGGTCAGCCACTCCGACTCCAGCCCTGACTGCGTCTGCAATGTGTGCAGTTCCCGCAGATGAGCGCGGTCGTCGGCGTCCAGCGCCACCGCGAGCGTGCCGCACCGGCGGTAGCCGAGGTCCAGCCCGGTCGCCTCCGTCAGCTCGGCCGCGAAGTCCGGGTAGCGGCGGGCCGAGGCCAGGTTGAGTCCCAGCAGGGTCTGCTCGCCGTGGTGCAGTTCGGTGACGGCGGCCAGCATCCCGGCCGCCACCCACGCGGCCCCGCCGCCCGGCTCGGGATCCACCACCGCCGTGGCGAACCCGCGCTGCGCGGCCCGCCACGCCGTGACCAGCCCGATGATCCCGCCCCCCACGACGAGGACGTCGGATGTACGTGTACGCGACATGGGCGTCCAGCCCCTCCCTTCGCCGGCATGACCCGGATCAGGTTCGTACGGTCGGAGGCCGGCCAGCCTCCCTCTCAGCCCGGTGCGTCCGGGCTCCCGCGAGTGCTCTACGTTGGCCACACCCTAGCCCGTGGTTCCGCGCCTCTTAAAGGGAGCCTCCCGCCCGTGTCCCGCTCGCTCGACGGTCTCGTCCTCGCCCCCGTCGCCGACCAGGCCCCGGGCCAGGTCGGCACCCGCACCCGCTTCACGTACCACGAGGAAGACGGCGTGATCTGGGCGGACTACGCGGGCGGCGACGTCGTACGCGGCCATCTCGTGGGTACCCGTGAGGGGGACCGGCTCGACTTCCGGTACGTCCAGCTCAAGCGGGACGGGACGACCTCCTCGGGGCACTGCGTCTCGATGGTCGTCGCGTTGGCGGACGGTCGGGTGCGACTGGAGGAGACCTGGTCCTGGGAGTCGCAGGAGGGCAGCGGCACCAGCGTTGTGGAGCAGGTCACGGAGCACGACGGCTGACTGACAAATTGTCAGTTGTCTATGGTGATCGGGTGAGCGAGCAGAGTCGGGAAGAGGACAGGCCGCCCGCGCGGCGCGTGGTCGTGGTCGGTGCGGGCATGGCCGGGGTGCAGACCGCGGTCGCCCTGCGCGAACAGGGCTTCGACGGCACCGTGACGCTGATCGGCGCGGAGCCCCACCAGCCCTACGACCGGCCCCCGCTCTCCAAGGCCGTCCTGCTCGGCAAGGCCGAGGGCTCCGCCTTCGACGTCGACTTCGAGAGCCTCGGCATCGACCTGCTGCTCGGTCGCGAGGTGCTCGGCCTGCGCCCCGCCGACCACGAGGTGGACACCGAGGCGGGGCCCGTCCCGTACGACGTCCTCGTCCTCGCCACCGGCGCCGAACCCATCAGGCTGCCGGGCGCCGAGGGCGTGCCCGGCGTCCATCTGCTGCGCACCCTCGACGACGCCGAGCGGCTGCGGCCCGTCCTCGCCCGCCAGCACGACATCGTGGTCGTCGGCGCCGGCTGGATCGGCGCCGAGTTCGCCACCGCCGCGCGCGAGGCCGGCTGCGCGGTCACCGTCGTGGAGGCCGCCGACCGGCCCCTCGCCGGCGCCCTCCCGGCCGAGGTCGCCGCCCCGATGACCTCCTGGTACGCCGACAGCGGCACCGAACTGCGCACCCACGCGCGCGTGGCCCGCGTCGAGCCCGGCGCGGTCGTCCTCGACGACGGCTCCCGGCTGCCCGCGGGCGCCGTCGTCGTCGGCATCGGCGCCCGCCCCGCCACCGCCTGGCTGACCGGCTCCGGCGTCGAACTGGGCGCCCATCACGAGGTCCTGGCCGACGACCGGCTGCGCACCTCGGTCCCCGACGTCTACGCGGTGGGCGACTGCGCCTCCTTCCCCTCCGGCCGCTACGGCGAACGCCTCCTCGTCCATCACTGGGACAACGCCCTCCAGGGCCCCCGCACCGTCGCCGCGAACATCATCGGCACGGCCACGGACGAGCCCCCGGCCGTCTACGACCCGGTCCCGTACTTCTGGTCCGAGCAGTTCGGCCGCTTCGTCCAGTACGCAGGCCACCACACCGCGGCCGACCACCTGGTCTGGCGCGGCGACCCGACGGGCCCGGCCTGGAGCGTCTGCTGGCTCCGGGAGGACCGCCTGGTGGCTCTATTGGCGGTAGGGCGCCCACGGGATCTCGCCCAGGGCAGGAAACTGATCGAGACAGCACGCCGCATGGACCCGGAGGCCCTGTCGGACCCGGCCCGCCCCATGAAGAACGCGACTGCAGGTCTTTAGGGGCGCGGGGAACTGCGCGACCAGCCCCCACGGCGCCGCACCCGAAGAACGACCCATCGCCGCCACCCCAAGATGCGCCTACCCTTGACCCCGTGACCGAGATTGACGCAAAGACCGATGCTCTCGTCCCCGCCTGGCTCACCGTGCCCGACATCGCGGAGATGCTCGATGTCGACGTGATCCGCGTCCGGCAGCTGATCAAGGAGGGTCAGCTCATCGCCGTACGCCGTGGTGAGAACCGCGCGCTGCACGTCCCCGCCGCCTTCATCGACGGGGACAAGGTCGTCAAGGGCCTCTCCGGGACCCTGACGCTCCTGCGGGACGACGGCTTCACGGACGAAGAGATGCTGGAGTGGCTCTTCACGCCCGACGACAGCCTGCCCGGCACCCCCGCACAGGCCCTCAGCGAGAATCGCGGTACGGAGGTGAAGCGCCGGGCCCAGGCGCTCGCCGTCTGAGGCAGCCAGTACCGACACCACGGGGGACACCGATGACCGACACCGCCCGCGCCCGCCTCGCGGACGCCCGGCTCTATCTGTGCACGGACGCCCGCACCCGCCAGGGCGACCTCCCGGAATTCCTGGACGCGGTCCTCGCGGCCGGTGTCGACATCGTGCAGCTGCGCGACAAGGGCATGGAGGCCGCCGAGGAGCTGGAGCACCTGAAGGTGTTCGCCGAGGCCTGCGCCCGGCACGGCAGGCTGCTCGCGGTCAACGACCGGGCCGATGTCGCCCACGCGGCCCGCGCCGGCGTCCTCCACCTCGGCCAGGGCGACCTGCCGGTCCCGGCGGCCCGTGCCGTCCTCGGCGACGACGTCCTGATCGGCCGCTCCACCCACGCCGAGGCGGAGGCGGAGGCCGCCGCCGTCCAGGAGGGCGTGGACTACTTCTGCACCGGCCCCTGCTGGCCCACCCCCACCAAGCCAGGCCGGCACGCCCCGGGCCTCGGTCTGGTACGGCACACCGCCGCCCTCGGCACCGACCGCCCCTGGTTCGCGATCGGCGGCATCGACCTCGACAACCTCGACGAGGTGCTGGAGGCGGGCGCCCGCCGGGTCGTGGTCGTCCGGGCGATCACCGAGGCGGACGATCCCGGCGCGGCGGCGGCGGAGTTCGCGAAGCGGCTGCGCCAGATCTAGGACGTCTGTCCAAAGGGTGGACAACAGGCCGACAATTCGGGCAAATATCCGGCGTTCGGTTGGGTGGTCGTCGGCCCCTGGTTAACCTGCGGGTATGGCCCTCGGAACCGCATCCACCAGGACGGACCGCGCACGCACCGTGCGTGACATCCTGGCGACCGGCAAGACGACGTACTCGTTCGAGTTCTACGCGCCGAAGACGCCCAAGGGTGAGCGGAGCCTGTGGGGCGCGCTCCGCAGGGTCGAGGCGGTCGCCCCCGACTTCGTCTCGGTGACGTACGGCGCCGGCGGTTCCACCCGGGCCACCACGGTCAAGGAGACCCAGCAGATCGTCGTCGACACCACCCTCACCCCGGTGGCCCACCTCACCGCCGTCGACCACTCCATCGCCGAGCTGCGCAACATCATCGGCCAGTACGCCGACGCCGGGATCCGCAACATGCTCGCCGTGCGCGGCGACCCGCCGGGCGACCCGATGGGCGACTGGGTGCCGCACCCGCGGGGCCTCACCTACGCCGCGGAGCTCGTCCGACTCATCAAGGAGTCGGGCGACTTCTGCGTGGGCGTCGCCGCCTTCCCCGAGATGCACCCGCGCTCCGGCGACTGGGACACCGATGTCGCGCACTTCGTCGACAAGTGCCGGGCGGGCGCCGACTACGCCATCACCCAGATGTTCTTCCAGCCCGAGTCGTACCTGCGGCTGCGCGACCGGGTGGCGGCGGCCGGCTGTGACACCCCGGTCATCCCGGAGATCCTGCCGGTGACGAGTGTGAAGATGCTGGAGAGGCTGCCCCAGCTCAGCAACGCCCACTTCCCGGACGCCCTGAAAGAGCGGATCCTCACAGCCAAAGAGGATCCGGCCGCTGTACGCTCCATTGGCATCGACTTCGCCACGGAGTTCTGCGCACGGCTGCTCGCCGAGGGAGTGCCCGGACTGCACTTCATCACGCTCAACAACTCCACGGCGACACTGGAAATCTACGAGAACCTGGGTCTGCACCACCCGCCGCAGGCCTAGACCGGTCGCACGGATATACGACACACTGCGTAGCGGCCACTGGGAGAGGGGCGTACATGGGCTGGACGGTCCTCTACATCGCGTTCGGCATCGTCGCGCTGTGGCTGCTCGGCGAGGTGCTGCTGCAGTACAAGGCGCGCCTGCGCTGGCGGCTGCTGGCCTTCGTGGGCTTCCTCGGTGTCGTGCTCGGTGTGCTGATCCCGTCGGTGATCGTCATCGGGCTGGGCGCGGCCGCCTTCGCGGTCGGCCAGACGTACGTCACGCTGTCCTTCCGCCGCGGCTTCGCCGAGGGCTGGGCCGTGCGCCGCGGCGACGGTGAGGGACCGCTTCCCAAGGGCCTGGGCAAGGGCCGCCGCAACAAGGGCGAGGACCCGAACCTCGAGGTCACCGACCTGGAGACCGGCCGCCCCGCCGGTTACGGCGACGAGGACTCCTTCGGCGGCGACAGCCCGGGCTACGGCCGGGACAAGGACGCGTACGCCGACGACGACTACGACCGCGACGACGTCTTCACCCCGGCCGCCCGCCAGGCCCAGGCCTCCGCCGCCGAGAGCACCACCGTCTACTCACCGCAGCCCATGCCCGACGACACCAACGCCTACGGCATATACACCGACTCCTCCGAGTACGCGGGCGCCACCGGCCAGTCCCAGGACCAGTACGCGACGGCCGCCCAGGGCGCCGACCAGACGGCCTACGGCTACGACGGCTACTCCGGGTACAACCAGCAGCAGTACGGCTACGACACCACCGGCGAGCAGCAGTACGCCGCCTACTCCGACCCGTACATCGGCACCCAGACCTACGGCGGCGGCACCTACGACGGCGGCTACGGCCAGCAGCAGTACGGGCAGCAGGGCTACAGCCAGGACCAGTACGCCACGGGCGGCTACGGGGAGACCCCGGCGGGCGGCGTCTGGGTCCCGCAGCAGCGCAGCACCGACGACCCGTTCGGCGGCGAACTCCCGCCCGACCAGCAGCAGTACCCGTACCAGGGGGACGGCCAGCAGGGGCAGCAGGGCCAGGGCGGGTACGACGACCAGCAGTACCGCTACTGACCCCACCGTGAGCCGACGGGCTCTCACCGCGAGCCGACGGGCTCTCACTGCGAGCCGCGGAACTCCGGTCCCTCCACGATCAGTCCGGCCACCAGCGCCCCCGACATGCCCGCGTGCGGGAGTCCGCCGCCCGGGTGCGACCAGCCTCCGGCGGTGAACAGACCTTGCAGACCGGTCGAGTTGGCCGGGTGCAGCAGCCGGCCCCCGGCCGCCGCCAGTGCCGGCGCCGGGACGGCACCGCCCGCCGCGCCCGTCTCGGCCGCGATGTCGGCGGGGGTGCGCACCTCGCGCCACAGAACACGGTCCCGCAGCCCCGGTACGGCACGCTCGGCGGCGGCGATCACCGACTCCACGTGCTCCTCGCGTATCTCCGCCCCGGCAGGCACAGCCGCACCGAGCGTGACCGCCTCGTGGTCGCCGTCCGGCACCAGCGCCGGGTCGCCGGGCCGCAGCACCGTGACCGTCGGCCGCGCGGGCACCGTCGCTGCCGTACCGAACAGGCTCTCCAGCTCGCCCTCGCGGTCCTGGGTGTGCACCACGGTCCGGTGCGCGGTCCCCTCCGGCCGGGCGCCACGCAGCGCGAGCAGCACGGTCAGCCGGCTGGTCAGGCCCCGCTGGGGCGCCACTTCGCCCTCGCCCCGGACGGGCAGCTCCGCCGCGGTGCCGGGCGCGACCACGAAGTCGGCGTCCACCACCTCGCCTCCGGCGAGCTCCACGCCCGTCGCCCGGCCGTCCTTCTCCAGCACCCGGGTGACCTCGGCGCCGAAGACGAACTCGACGCGGCGGGCCACACAGCGCTCGTACACCGCGCGGGCCAGCTCCCGCAGGCCCCCGCGCACGTACCACATGCCGAAGGCGTGCTCCATGTACGGCAGCACGGCCGCGCTCGCCGGGACGGCCCGGGGATCCAGGCCGTACGCGAGCGCGTGCCCGTCCAGCAGGGCGGCCAGCCGGGGGTCGCGCAGCTCCCAGGCGCCGACCTCGGCGAGGGTGCCCGCCCGGCGGGTGCGCAGCAGCCGCTTGTGCGGCACCGCCGGGTAGGGCTCACGGTCGGCCAGCACCTGCCAGTTCGGCCACAGGGGCTCCTCCAGGAGCGGGCGGCGGGTGCGGTCCCAGGCCTCACGGGCCCGGACCAGGAAGTCGCCCCAGCGCAGCCCCGCACCCGACCCGAGCGCCCCGTCCAGGGCGGAGACGACCCCCGCGCGCGAGGCGTTCGGCAGGGACACCTCGGTGCCGTCCGCGAACACATGCCGGGCCGACGGGTCGACCTGGACCAGCTCGACACGGGCCTCCAGCGACTCCTTGCCGGTCTTGACGAACAGGTCCCGGTAGACCGCGGGCAGGGGGAGCAGCCCCGGCCCGGTGTCGAAGCCGAAGCCGTCCCGCTCGAAGCGGCGCACCGCTCCGCCGTACGTCTCCGTACGTTCGTACACCGCCACCCGGTGGCCCGCGACGGCCAGCCGGGCGGCGGACGCCATCGCGCCCAGCCCGGCGCCGATCACCGCAATCCGTGCCATGCCTGCGACTTTATCGGCCACCACTGACAGTCACGTCCGCGGCCCGGCGGGGCCTGACCCGGTGCGGGGGAGTACGGCGGCGGACGCGATCGTGACCAGACGACCGCGGAGCGTTCTGAGGTTGAGCACACAGCTCTGAGTACGCGTACCTAAGCAGTGAGTTGAGTACGCGCGCGGATGGGGGCGGGCCTGCGCGGACGCGAGAGTTGGAGACACGGAAAAGGGGCGCGGCTCCGGCACCGGCGACACGGGGCGCCGGAACGGTGCGGCCCCCGCTCCGCTCCTTCCGCCGACCAGGTCGGCGGGAGCGAGGCACGGGGGAGATCCGGGGGAACGACCGCACGGGGGAACACGGGGGAACAACGGGGGAGGGAAACGGGGGAAACCGGGGGGAACGGGGGAGCACGAGGAGGCGCCGGTTCGAGGTGGCCCGCGGGGGACGCGGCCACGGCGGACCGGCGCCTTCGTGTGTGCGCGTCCCGCCGTCAGCGGTGACCGCTCACCCGCCCCTGCAGCAGCCGGGACAGCGCCGAGTGGACGTCGTCGAGGGTGCGCTCCGGCTGGAAGGCCTGCCAGTCCAGGGCGGCCACCAGGACCATCCCGACCAGCGCGGACGCGGTCAGCTGCACATCGATCTCGTCACTGAACTCGCCGTTCTCGACGCCCTCGCGCAGTACGCCCTCCACGACGGCCACCGCCTGCTCGCGCACCACCATCAACGTGGACTGCCAGGTCCGGTTGGTGCGCCACAGCTCGGCCACGTACAGCTGGGTGAAGGACGGGTAGCGCTCGATGAAGACGAGGCCCGCGCGGACCATCGCGTCCAGTGCGTCGACCTTGCTGCCGCCGCTCTGTTCGGTGTCCTCGGCGGCCTGTCTCAGGGAGGCGGTGAGCAGGCCCACGCCGTGCCGCAGCAACTCCTCGAAGAGGACCGACTTGCTCGCGAAGTTGTAGTAGACGGTGCCCTTCGCGACGCCGGCCCGCTCGGCGATCTCGTCCACCGTGGTGGCGGAGAAGCCCTGTTCGGCGATGAGCGTGACGGCCGCCTCGTAGAGCTTCTGCCGGGTGGCTTCGCGGCGGGTGCGGCCGCCCGACGTGGTGCTGCTTTCCATGGTCCTGATTGTCACAGGAACCCGACCTCCCGTATGCCGGATCTTCACAGGCTCAGTTCGGGGTGCAGCCGGTCCAGGGTCCACACCTGGCGGCGGCGCGCCGACAGGGCGGTCAGCGCGAGCGCGCCCGCGCTGAAGAGAACGAGCACCACGCACGCGTGCCACACCGGTTCCATGCCGCCGCCCGTGATGAGTCTGCGCAGCGCCTCCACGACGTAACTCATGGGCAGCCAGGGGTGGATGGCGTTGAAGAAGCCGGGGCTGGTCTGCACCGGGTAGGTGCCGCCCGCCGACGTCAGCTGGAGCATCAGCAGTGCCAGCACGAGGATCCGGCCCGCCGCGCCGAAGCGCGCGTTGAGCCACTGCACGAGGGCCGCGAAACACGCCGTGACGAGGAACAGGAAGCCCACCGTCCCGGCCGCGCGGGCCATCTCCAGACCGATCGCCCAGTGCAGCACCGCCATCAGCGCCGTCGTCTGCAGCACCCCGACCGCGACCACCGGCAGCCAGCCCGCCAGCGCGATCCGCCATGCCGAGGCGCCCACGGCGAGCGCGCGCCGGTTCATCGGCGGGATCAGCATGTACGCGACCATCGCGCCCACCCACAGCGACAGCGGGATGAAGTACGGGGCGAAACCGGTGCCGTAGTTCGCCGCCTTGTGCAGGTCCCGGGAGGCGAGTCGCACGGGGTCGGCCATGACGGCCGTACGCGCGTCGCGCTCCTGTTCGTCGTAATCGGGGATCCGCGCGGCGCCGTCGTGCAGTCCGTCGGCGAGCTGCCCGGAGCCGTCGGAGAGCTTGAACATGCCGCCGCTGAGGTCCTCGGCGCCCGTCCTGAGCCGGCCGACGCCCTGGTCCAGGGTGCCCGCGCCGGTGGCGGCGGTGCCGAGGCCGGTGTGCAGTTCCCGCGCCCCCGCGGCGACCTTTCCGGCGCCCGTGTTGAGGGCGTTGATCCGGGTGACCGCGTCGTCGAGGTCCTCGGAGAGGTGCGGGGCCCGGTCGGCGAGGGCCTGTGCCTGCTCCTGGAGCGTGCCGAGGTGGGCGCGCATGGTCTTCAGGTCGCCGTCCTGGTCGGCGATCAGCGTGTTGAGGTCGTCCGCGATGGTCGCGACTTCGGCTGCCGTGTCCCGGGCCTTTTTCAGCTCCGTACAGGCGGGGTCGGCCAGCACCGGGTTCTCGCAGCGTGCGCGGTGGACGGCGGCCAGGGTGTCGGAGGCGGTGTGCGCGCCCTTGGCGGCGGTCGGAGCGGCCTTCACCAGCGTGTCGAGGTGGGCGCCGACCGCCTGGGCGGAGTCCGCGACCAGTTGCGCGGTGTCGCCGATCGTCTTCTCGTTGTCCTTCAGGAAGGGGCCCACCCTGCCCGCGACCCCGTTGACCCGGTCGGCGAGCGCCTGGGTGCCGTTCGCGACCTTCTGGGTGCCGTCCGCGAGGTCACCGGCGCCCGAGTCGAGCTTCTGCAGGCCCGTGGCCAGCGAGCCGCTGCCCTTCTTGGCCTCGGACAGCCCGTCGGCGAGGTCCTTGGAGCCCTGCTCGGCCTTGCCGATGCCGTCCGTGAGGTCGTCGGCGCCGTCGGCGGCCTTCGCGGTCGCGCCGTGGATGCCGGAGAACGACACGAAGATCCTGCCCAGGAAGGTCCGCGAGGCCTTCGTGGACGCGGCCGTGCGGACCTCGCTGAAGACGGTCCGTGAGATCTGCCCGACAATGTAGTTGTTCGCGTCGTTCGTCCGCACCTGGAGGGCGCCGGTCTCCGGCGCGTCGCCCGCGCTGGAGGCGATCCGCGCGCTGAAGTCGGCCGGCACGGTGAGCGACAGGTAGTACGTCCCGTCCTCCACGCCCGCGCGTGCCTGCTCGGCGCCGACCTCGTGCCAGTCGAAGACCTCGCTGTCCCGCAGCCCCTGGGTGATGTCGTCGCCGGCGGCGATCCGCTTCCCGTCGGCGGTCGCCCCCTTGTCGTCGTTCACCAGCGCCACGGGGATCCGGTCGAGCCGCCCGTACGGGTCCCAGAACGACCACAGGTACAGCGCGCCGTACAGCAGGGGCAGCAGCAGGAGCGCCACCAGCGCGGCCCGTGGCAGCTTCCCCCGCCCGAAGCGGCGCAGCTCAAGCGCGGCCAGTCTCGGCGAGCGCATCGGCCTTCTCCTTGTCGTCGGGTGCGGGGGCGGACGCCGTGCCCTCGGGTCTGTGGGCCTCGGGTCTGTGGGGGGACACCGCGGCGGTTCCCTCGGGTGCCTCGGCGCACACCGCCAGGACGGTGGTCCCGGACGCGGCGATCGACCTCAACAGGCCCCAGATCTCGCCGCGTTCGGCCTCGGACAGCTTCAGGTCGGTGTCGTCGACGCCGAGCAGCCGCGGCCGCCCGACGAGCGCGAGGGCCACCGACAGCCGCAGCGCCTCGATCCGCTCCAGATCGCGTACGGCGGTCCGCGCGCCCTTGGGCAGGGCCGCGCGGTCGAGGCCCGCCGCGCCCAGCGCGGTGTCGATCCTGGACTCGGTCTGCGTCGCCCGCTCCGCGCGCGGGCGCAGCAGCTCCCGTACGGATCCGCCGAACCGCCGCTGCAGCAGCGCCCGTTCGCGCAGGTGCTCGCCGACGGTCAGGGCCGGGTCGAGGTCGGTGACGCCGGCGACATGCGCGAGCGCGCCGATCCGGCGCACGGCGGCCGACTGCTTCGGCAGCCGTGCCGCGCCCACGGTCGCCGTCCCCTCGGTGGCCTTCATCCGGCCGGTGAGCGCGAGCAGCAGGCTCGTGCGGCCGGAGCCGGACGGTCCCTGGATCACGAGCAGCGAGCCGGGTTCCGCGTCGAGGTCCACGCCCCGGAAGGCCCAACCGCGGGGGCCCCTGAGGCCGAGGCCCTCGGCTGTGATGCGGACGCCGCCCACTGTCCCCCCTGATCCACTGGTGAAATTTTTTGAACTGACTGGTCAGTGCAAAAACTAGCCCGAATCTTCGATCGAAGCAAAAGCGCAGGTCAGAACGGACTGTCAGTGGCATACCCCACGATGGGCACATACGGCACCACCGGACAGGTCGTGCCGTCACACAGACGACAGGAGGTTCGTCATGGCCAGCTACCCCGCAGCCGCCGCACACCGGCGCCGCGCCACCGGCCCTGCCCCCTCACTGACCGGCCCGGCGAGCGACGTGCACCCCGTGCTGCGCCGGACGACGGCGCCGCCCGCCGCACTCGACCTGCTCGCCCAGGCCCGCGCCGGCCTGGAGGAGGCGGCCGTCCTCGAAACCCCCAACGAGCGCTATGCCACGGCCCATCTCGCCGCCCTGCGCACCGCCGCCGCCGTCCTCGCCGCGCGTGGCCGGCCCGACCCCTCCCCCCGCAAGCGGGCGCGCATCCGGAGCGCTTGGGAAGTGCTCCCCGAGATCGCGCCCGAACTCACCGAGTGGAGCGCGCTGTTCGCCTCCGGGGCCCGGCGCCGTGCCCGGGCCGAGGCGGGCATCCAGGGCGCGGCCAGCCGTCGGGACGCCGACGATCTGATACGTGACGTGGCGATGTTCGTCCGCCTCGTCGAGCGCATGCTGGTCCTCCAGCCCGTCCTGCCCCAGCCCCGCCAGGACGGGGACGACCCGGAGGGCAGGGGAGCGGGGCGGGCGATGCCGGACGCGGGCTGAGGCGGGCTGCCCCGGGGCTGAGGCGGGCTGCCCGGGTGCGGCCGGACGGAGTGCCCGGTCCGGGCGCCCGAGGCAATAGGGTGGAAGGTGTTTGAAGCCTTCCCTCCGCCCGGCCCCACCCCGGTCGCGCCGGTCCGGGGGGCAGCCCGTTCGCTCCGCCGCGCAAGAGGCGGTGCCGCGCCGAGGAGTCAACTGCCGTGCCGGACCCGCTCCGCCCCCGTGCCGCTCTCCGTACCGCCGTGGTCTGGGAGGTCCTCCAGGACGCCCTGGAACGCCGGGTCAAGGCCACCGGCCGCGAGACGCTGGACGTCCTCGACACCGGCGGCGGCAGCGGCAACTTCGCGGTGCCCGTCGCCCGCCTCGGCCACCGCGTCACGGTCGTCGACCCCAGCCCCAACGCGCTCTTCGCGCTGGAGCGCCGCGCCGCCGAGGCCGGCGTCGCCGACCGGGTGCGCGGCGTCCAGGGCGATGCCCACGGCCTCTTCGACGTGGTCGAGCGAGGCGGCTACGACGCCGTCCTGTGCCACGGCGTCCTGGAGTACGTCGACGACCCCGCCGAGGGCGTCCGCAACGCCGTGGCCGCCCTGCGCTCCGAGGGCGTCCTCAGCCTCCTCGCGGCCGGCCTCGGCGGAGCCGTCCTCGCGCGGGCCCTCGCCGGTCACTTCAAGGAGGCCCGGCAGGCCCTCACCGACCCGGACGGCCGCTGGGGCAGCGGCGACCCCGTGCCGCGCCGCTTCACCGCCGAGCAGCTCACCGGGCTCGTCGAGGGCGCGGGCCTCGGCGTCACCGCCGTGCACGGCGTACGGGTCTTCGCCGACCTCGTCCCCGGCGTCCTCGTGGACACCGAGCCCGGCGCCCTCGACGCCCTCCTCAAGCTCGAGGAGGCCGCCGCGGAACTCCCCGCCTTCCACTCCGTGGCCACCCAGCTTCATGTGCTCGGTGAGACGCGGGGGACCGAGGAGGCCTGAGCACTCCCGGACCGCGCCCGCTGATCAGGGCCTGGGCGGCACATGGAGTACGCCACAGGCCCCCCGTTCGGGCGCTGTGCGCCGTATGATCGAGGGAGACCGCCCGGCATGACGGGTCGGCCGCTGGGGAATGGAAGCCTCAGCGGACCGGGACGCCCATGACGGGCTCCGGTTGGCCAATTGGCGTAGAGGGGCGGGTTTCACGGGGGCGAATCCCTGCCTATCCTGAAGGGACCCCCGAGTCGCCCCGGCGACTGCACGATGAGGAGGACTCCGTGCCGCTCTCGGAGCACGAGCAGCGCATGCTCGAGCAGATGGAGCGAGCGCTGTACGCCGAAGATCCCAAGTTCGCGTCGGCGCTCGAGGGAAGCGGGCTGCGTACGTACACCCGGCGGCGGGTCTACCAGGCGGTCGCGGGCTTCCTCGTGGGTATCGCGCTCCTCATGGCGGGAATGGTCGCCAAGCAGGTGTGGCTCAGCGTGGTGGGCTTCCTCGTCATGCTGGGCTGTGCGGTGCTCGCCGTCACCGGCTGGCGCAAGGCCCCCAAGCCGGGCGAACACCCGGCGGGCGGCCATCACACACGTGGCCAGGGACGGCAGAAGCGCTCACTGATGGACCGGATCGAGCAGCGCTGGCAGCGCCGCCGAGACGAGCAGGGCGGCCACTGACCGGCCCCCACCCCGGAACAGCGTTGAAATGTTGAGGGGGTGACCACCCACCGGGTGGGTCACCCCCTCAACATTGCTTCGGGCTCCGGGAGGGGGTGCCTTCCGCAGCCGGTCGTCCCGCGTGGGACGACCGACTCGGCCTACCCGCTCGACTGGCCCGAAGGGCGTCGGCGCAGCAGGCTCGCCAGCTGGGCCGCCCGGGTCGCCCAGGACGCCTTGAGGGCCGTCCAGCGGTCGGCGAGGTCCCAGACCGCCCGCATGGCCGAGCGGGGTGCCACGACCGCCCGTACCCGCGTGTTCCAGCTGACCCTCGCCCGCAGCGCCGTCCGCATCCGGCGGACGTCCTCGGACAGCCCTGCCTCGGCCTGTGGACGCGGAGAGAACAGCACCTGCTCCACGGCACCCGCCACCCGGTGCACCGATCCGGCCACCGTCTCGTCCAGCTCCCCTATCCGCGCGATCCGCGCCGCCGCCCGCCGGGGGGTCAGCGCGTCGTCCGGCTCGATGCCGTAGTCCCAGGCCGTGTCGATGAGCTCGCGCCACACCGCCAGCACATACGCCGTCGCGGCCTCAGCCACCTCCTGGGACGGCTCGTCCAGCAGCACCGCGGAACCGGCGGTCTCCGCCGCAAGGTCGTCCGTGCCGCCGGTCGGATGCCGGCCGCCGGCCACCGCGGCCACCGCGTGCCGCGCCGACGCCAGCCGCACCGACCGCCGCCGCAGCCGCCACAGCATCGGCAGCAACGGCACCGTCAGCGCCAGGGCCCCCAGCAGGATCCAGCCGACCGTCGCGTACACCGGAGTGCCCTGGTCGCTCTGCTCCGCCTCGTCCAGCGGCAGCGCCGCACCACAGCCCTCGAGCTTCTTGTCCTGCGCCGAGCAGCTCGCGCTCGTCGAGGGCGCGGCCGACGGGGCCGCGCCCGCGGACTCGGAGGACTGCGGCAGGTCGGGGGTGTCCGAGTCCGAGGTGTCCGGCACCGTGTACGGAGGCGTCGTACCGCGGGTCGGGGTCGGCTCGAAGCGGGTCCAGCCCACGCCCTGGAAGTACAGCTCGGGCCAGGCGTGCGCGTCCTTCAGACTCACCGCCACCGAACCGTCCGCCTGCGGGGAACCCGGCGCGAAGCCCACCGCGACCCGGGCCGGTATGCCCAGGGTGCGGGCCATCGCCGCCATCGCGAACGAGAAGTGGACGCAGAAGCCCTGCTTGTTCCGCAGGAAGCGGGCGATCGCGTCGCGTCCGGAGCCGACCTCCACATCGGTGTCGTACTCGAAACCGCCCGTCACCGCGAAGTAGTCCTGCAGCGCGATCGCCTTCGCGGAGTCGCTCGTCGCGCCCTTGGTGATCTCCTCGGCCTGGCGCGCCACCACCTTCGGCAGCGAGTCGGGCACCTTGGTGTACTCGTCCCTGATCGAGCTCGGTGCCTCGGGCGCCGCCGCCAGCTGCTCCGCCGTCGGCTGCACGTCGAGGCTCGTCACCTCGTACGTCTTGCCGCTGGTGTCCTCGCCGTGGTCGCCGACGAGGGTCATGCCGACCGGTTCGTACCGCCAGTTGCCCTTGATGTCCACGCTGCTCGGCGGATACGGCATCGGCAGCCAGTCCTGGGCGTAGCCGTCGGCGGCCGAGATCCGGGTGGAGATCACCGTGCGCTCGACGTCGGGCCCCAGACCGGTGGGCGTGGGGAACTCGTTCGGCACGGTCACGATGTGGCGCTTGGACGGCTTCCACGTGGTGCCGTCGAAGTCGTCCAGGGACACGATCCGCAGATACATGTCCGACAGGTCGCTGGCGTTGGTGTTCAGCGTCAGGACCGTGCGGTCCTCGTTGACGTTCAGGCTGTCGCGCAGCGACACGACCGGGTTGACCGCGGAGATCGTGCCCCCGCTGCCGTTGCCCGAGCCCACGCCCGTCCCGGCGCCGGCCAGCAGTCCGCCCTGGATCGCCGGCAGGGGCAGCAGCGGCACCACCAGGGCCACGCCCAGCGCGGCCATGCCGATGCGCCGCCCGGTGCGCACCGGTGCCACCGCCCCCGGCTGACCGCCCGGGCTGCGCGGGGCGCCCGCGAAGACCCGGCCCCACTGGGCGAGCCGCTCGCGGCCCTCGGCCAGCAGCAGCATCAGATAGCCGACCGCGGCGAGAAGGAACCACACCCAGTCGCTCGACCCGTTGGAGAGTCCCGCGGCCACCGAGTACAGCGCGAGCAGCGGCAGACCGGCCGGGGCGGCGTTGCGGAAGGTCACCGCGAGGGTGTCCACCGCCAGGCCGATCACCAGCACACCGCCGACCATCATCAGCCGGATGCCGTCGGACAGCGGGGCCGGGATCGCGTACTGCCCGACATCCTCGGCGCCCGCCTGGAACAGCTCCCCGAAGTGCCGCAGCGCCTCCGGGCCGGGGACGACTCCGAGCAGGGCCTGCTCCCGGGCGAAGACCAGCGTGAGCAGCAGCAGCGTGACCAGCGTCTGGGCGGCCACCGTCAGCGGCCTGGCCAGCGGCACCCGGCGCGCGGCCGCGCCCACCCCGGACTGGATCGCCAGCAGCACCGCCGCCTGCAGGATCCAGGTCGCCGGATCGACCAGGGGCAGCAGGGCGCACGCCGCCAGCAGCGTGGCCGCCGCCGAGCACAGCGTCAGCCGAGCCCGTCCGCTCATGATCCCGCCTCCCCCGCACGTGTCCCGCCCGCCGCAATGGCCCCCGCCCGCTCGCGGTCGGCCTGACGCCACAGCTCGCTCAGCGAGGTGCCCCGCGGCACGCTCAGGACGGTCCAGCCCGCCTCGCGCAGCAACCGCAGCCGCTCCTCCTGCCTGTTCATCGGATGAGCCATGCCGTTCGGTTCACGCCCCCACGTGTCGCTGTCCAGCAGGAAGGCGACCGCGCCCCCGCTGCGCTGGCGCATCTTCGCGGCGATCGCCGCCTGCTCCTCGTCGATGTCGCCGAGGAACGCCACCAGCAGCCCCTCGCCGCCGCCGCGCAGCACGTCGTACGCCCGCGACAGGCTCGCGCCGTCGGAGTGGTCGACCACCGCGAGGGTGTCCATCATCAGCCCGGCCGCGTCCGCCGACCCCTGGCTGGCCCCGGCGAACCCGTCGGCGCCCTCCCCGGGCACCGACGTGCCGGTGTCCGTGAGCAGCCGTACCGAGAAGCCCCGTTCCAGCATGTGCACCAGCACGGACGCGGCGCCCGAGACGGCCCACTCGAAGGCCGAGTCCGGGCCGGCACCCGCGTAGGCCACGCCCCGGGTGTCCAGCAGCACCGTGCAGCGGGCCCGCTGGGGCTGCTCCTCGCGGCGCACCATCAGCTCGCCGTAGCGGGCGGTCGAACGCCAGTGCACCCGGCGCAGGTCGTCGCCGTAGCGGTAGCCGCGCGGGATCACGTCGTCGTCGCCGGCCAGGGCCAGTGAGCGCTGCCGTCCGTCGCCGTACCCCTTGGCCTCGCCGCTCAGCCGCACCGGCGGCAGCTCCTCGACGCGCGGGATCACCGTCAGCGTGTCGTACGTCGAGAAGGCCCGGGTCAGCTCACACATGCCGAACGGGTCGCTCAGCCGCAGCTGGAGCGGGCCCAGCGGATAGCGGCCGCGCAGATCGGAGCGGACCCGGTAGGACACCTCGCGCCGGCCGCCCGCCTCGACCCGGTCCAGGACGAACCGGGGGCGCGGGCCGAGGACGTAGGGCACCTTGTCCTGGAGCATCAGCAGACCGGTGGGCAGCCGCGAGACGTTGTCCATCCGCAGATGGACGCGGGCCTCGCTGCCGGCCGGTACGCGCGCGGGGGCCAGCCGGCGGCTGCCGGCGACCCGGTAGCGGGTGCGGTAGACGACGGCCGCGCAGATCAGCGGCAGCACGGCCAGCAGCAGCCCGACCCGCAGCAGGTTGGGCTGACCGAGCACATAGGCGCAGACGGCGGCGGCTATGCCGGCCGCCAGGAAGGAGCGCCCGCGGGTGGTCAGACCCGCCAGGGCGGTCCGGGCGCCGCTCTTCTCCGCGCGGCCGCCCTGGGGCTGTCCGGTCTGCCCGGTCCCCCCGGTGGTCATCAGATCCTCCGCGGCGGCTGCTGCGGGTACGCGGGCGCGTTCTGGCCCAGGCCGCCGTAGGTGTGCTGCTGGCCGCCGGTGGGCACCGGGGTGCGCTGCAGGATCTCCTCGACGACCTGCTCCGCCGTGCGGCGGTTGAGCTGCGCCTGCGCGGTGGGCAGGAGGCGGTGGGCCAGGACCGCCACGGCGAGGTTCTGCACGTCGTCCGGCAGCGCGTAGTCCCGGCCGCCGAGGGCGGCGGACGCCTTCGCCGCGCGCAGCAGGTGCAGCGTCGCGCGCGGCGAGGCGCCGAGTCTGAGATCCGGGTGGGTGCGGGTGGCGGCGACCAGGTCGACCGCGTACCGGCGAACCGATTCGGCGACATGGACCGTGCGGACGGCGTCGATCAGCTTCACGATCTCGTGCGCGTGGGCGACCGGCTGGAGGTCGTCCAGCGGGCTGACCTCGCCGTGCACGTCGAGCATCTGCAGTTCGGCCTCCGGGCTCGGATAGCCGATGGAGACCCGGGCCATGAAACGGTCGCGCTGGGCCTCGGGCAGCGGGTAGGTGCCCTCCATCTCGACCGGGTTCTGCGTGGCCACCACCATGAAGGGACTGGGCAGCTCGTACGTCTGCCCGTCGATGGTGACCTGGCGCTCCTCCAGGGACTCCAGGAGCGCCGACTGCGTCTTGGGCGAGGCCCGGTTGATCTCGTCGCCGATCACGATCTGGGAGAAGATCGCGCCCGGCTTGAACTCGAAGTCGCGGCGCTGCTGGTCCCAGATCGACACGCCCGTGATGTCCGAGGGCAGCAGGTCCGGCGTGAACTGGATACGGCGCACCGAACAGTCGATGGACTTCGCCAGCGCCTTGGCGAGCATCGTCTTGCCGACGCCGGGGACGTCCTCGATCAGAAGATGTCCCTCGGCGAGCAGTACGGTCAGCGAAAGCCGTACGACCTCGGGCTTGCCCTCGATCACTCCCTCCACCGAACTGCGGACTCGATCCACAGTGGCGGTCAGATCCGTGAGGCTCGCTCGCTCGTCATAGGTCGTCACCCGGCCCTCCTCGGCCCTTACATTCCTCCGGGCCGACGCTGTCTGCTGCGGACCGGCCCACCCCGAATCACGTGCGCCACCCGTGAAATGTTCGGCGTGGCGTCACAAACGCATTCTTGCTGCCGTTACCGATTCGTGTCACTCGCCTGTGGACAACTGCCCGCGATATGTCGGTTCTATGGCCTTTTGGGTGCGCCAACGGGAGAAATCAACAGCCAATCGACAGCTACCGAGGGGCGGCAACGGGGCGCTCAGGCGGGATCGATCTCGCGCAGCAAACCCGTCTGCACGTCGAACACGAAGCCGCGCACATCGTCGGCGTGCACGAGGAACGGCGAGGTCCGCACCCGCTGCATGGACTGCCGCACGTCCTGGTCCACGTCCCGGAACGACTCCACCGCCCAGGCCGGACGCTGTCCGACCTCCATCTCCAGTTCGGTGCGGAAGTCCTCGGTGATCGCCTCCAGGCCGCAGCCCGTGTGGTGGATCAGCACGATGCTGCGCGTGCCCAGCTTGCGCTGGCTGATGGTGAGCGAACGGATCACGTCGTCGGTGACCACACCGCCCGCGTTGCGGATGGTGTGACAGTCGCCCAGCTCCAGGCCGAGCGCCGCGTGCAGGTCGAGGCGGGCGTCCATGCAGGCCACGACCGCGACGTGCAGCACGGGCCGCGCGTCCATGCCGGGATCGGTGAAGGCGGCGGCGTACCGCGCGTTCGCGTCGACGAGGCGGTCGGTCACCGTGCCACCGCGTATGGCGCCTTCGGGCTCTGTGGGTACGGATGCGGAAGTCGTCATAACCATGACGGTACTGGTCACGGCTGTTGTGGTCCTGTTGTGAGAAGGGAAAAAGAGCGTCATCACGTCGTGTTTGTGAGGTAAGCCACAAGACTGAGACCGGGTCACCCGGCCGGGTGATTTCCGCCGCTCCACCGCTTCACCGCGGCGCCCGCCCGCGACGCGCAGGCCGGTTGATTGACCGCGCGACACCGTGGACTAAAGTGGCGCGAAGCGGGAGGCGGCGATCTCAACGGCGATCTCCCTGCTGGACTGAACTTCCCCGCGTGCCGCGGCAGGCCTTCCCCAGACGAGAGGGCGGGGACCCGGCGGTGCGTGTTCCCCGCCGGATCTGAGAGGGCCCAGAATCAATGGGGCGCGAAGCGCATTCGAATGAGGGTGGTGGCGGGCGACGGGTGGGACAGAGTCGACACGTCCCGGTGATGCTCCAGCGGTGCCTGGACCTGTTGGCCCCCGCCCTGCAGCGGCCCGGAGCGGTCGTCGTCGACTGCACCCTCGGTCTCGGCGGCCACAGCGAGGCCCTGCTCACGCGGTTCCCCGAGGTCCGGCTCGTCGCCCTCGACCGCGACAAGGAGGCGCTGCGGCTCTCCGGCGAGCGACTCGCCCCCTTCGGCGAGCGCGCCACCCTCGTGCACGCCGTCTACGACGAGTTGCCCGACGTACTCGAGCGGCTCGGCATCGCACACGTGCAGGCCGTCCTGTTCGACCTCGGCGTGTCGTCCATGCAGCTCGACGAGGCCGACCGGGGCTTCGCCTACGCCCAGGACGCCCCGCTCGACATGCGCATGGACCAGACGACCGGCATCAGCGCCGCAGAGGTCCTCAACACCTACCCGCCCGGCGAGCTGGTGCGGATCCTGCGCGCGTACGGCGAGGAGAAGCAGGCCAAGCGGATCGTCTCCGCGATCGTCCGCGAACGCGACAAGGAGCCCTTCACCAACAGCGCCCGGCTCGTCGAGCTGATCCGCTCCGCCCTGCCACAGGCCGCCATGCGCACCGGCGGCAACCCGGCCAAGCGCACCTTCCAGGCGCTGCGCATCGAGGTCAACGGCGAACTGTCGGTGCTGGAGCGGGCGATCCCGGCCGCCGTCGAGGCGATCGGCGTGGGCGGACGGATCGCCGTGCTGTCGTACCACTCGCTGGAGGACCGGCTGGTCAAGCAGGTCTTCGCGGCCGGCGCCGCCACCACCGCGCCGCCCGGGCTGCCCGTCGTCCCGGAGCGCTACCAGCCCCGGCTCAAGCTGCTGACCCGCGGTGCCGAACTTCCCACCGAGGAAGAGATCGCCGAGAACCGGCGCGCGGCCCCGGCCCGGCTGCGCGGGGCCGAACGCATCAGGGAGTCCATCGAATGAGGGCGCGGCGGGGGCAGGTTGGAAAGCCGGACTCGGGGGAGGGCGAGTGAGTAGGAAACCCGAACTCAAGGGGAGGGCGGCCCGGCTCGCCCGTCTGTTCCCCGCGGGGCCGCGCCAGGCGGCCCGCACCCCCTTCGTCCTCCTCGTCGTCCTCCTGCTCGGGGGCGGCCTCATCGGGCTCCTCGTGCTGAACTCCGCGCTCAGCGAGGGTGCGTTCCGGATGGACGACCTCCAGCGGGACACCAAGAACCTCACCGACGAGGAACAGGCGCTCCAGCGCGACATCGACTCCTACTCCGCCCCGGACGCCCTCCAGCGCCGCGCCCGCGAACTCGGCATGGTCCCCGGCGGCGACCCCGCCTTCCTGGACCCCGACGGCACCGTCAAGGGCGTCCCCTCGGCCGCGGCCCAGCAGTCCGCGCAGGACGCCGCCGACGTCGTACGGCCGCCCGAGGCGCTGACGCTCTCCCAGACGATCGCGACGCCGACGGCGTCACCGTCGCCCGCCCTCACCGGCGGGGCTCCCGCGCAGAGCGCGGCGCCGGCGCCGACCGCAGCCCTTCCCACGACCCCCGGCAGGTGACGGAAGTGTCCGACAGGGAACCGCCCCGCCGCCGCGTCCCCGGCCCCGCCCGGCCCTCCCGCCCGGCCTCCGCCCAGCGGCGGCCGGGCCCCGGCGCCCGCCCGGCCCGCCGTCCGGCCGCCCCGCGCCCCCCGGCCCCGCGCGCCATCCGGCTCGGCAGCCCGCGCCCCCGGCTGCGCATGGTCGGCCTCGCGCTGACCCTGGTGATGGCCGCCTTCGTCGTCCGTCTCCTCCAGGTCCAGGCCGTCGACGCCAGCACCTACGCCGCCAAGGCCGACAGGAACCGTTACGTCGGCCAGGTCCTGGCCGCCGAGCGCGGCGAGATCACCGACCGCAGCGGGATCGCCCTCGCCAGCAGCGAGGACGCGTACGACATCACCGCCGACCCCACGATGTTCAACCCCGAGAACCTGAAGATCGACGACGGCCCCGAGCAGGCCGCCGCGCTGCTCGCGCCGATCCTCGGCCAGGAGCAGTCCACGATCGTCGGGAAGCTGCGGCCCAAGGACACCAGGTCCCAGTACGCGCTGCTGGCCGTCCGGCAGACCCCGCAGGTCTGGAAGCAGATCAAGGACCTGAAGTCGGCGCTCGTCGCGAAGGCCGGCTCGGACGGCACCACGGTCAACGTCCTCGCCGGTGTCTTCTCCGTCCCCAGCAGCAAGCGCGTGTACCCCAACGGCGACCTCGCCGCCTCCGTACTGGGCTGGGTCAACGCCGAGGGCAAGGGCGGCGGCGGCATCGAGCAGGAGCTGAACGAGATCCTGTCCGGCAAGGACGGCAAGATCCGCTACGCCCAGTCCGGTGGCCGCCAGGTGCCCACCGCCGGCTCCACCGAGACCCCCGCCGTGCCCGGCTCCGACATCGAGCTGACGATCGACCGGGACATCCAGTGGGCCGCCCAGAACGCCATCACCGAGCAGGTCAAGGCGTCCAAGGCGGACCGCGGCTATGTCGTCGTCCAGGACACCCGCACCGGCGAGATCCTCGCCATGGCCAACTCGCCCGGCTTCGACCCCAACGACCTCACCACCGCCGACCCCGACGCCCTCGGCAACGCGGCCCTCCAGGACGCCTACGAGCCCGGCTCCACCGCCAAGGTCATGTCGATGGCCGCCGTCATCGAGGAGAACGTCGCCACCCCGCTCACCCATGTCGTCGTACCGAACCGGCTGCACCGCGGCGACCGGCTCTTCAAGGACGACATCGACCACGAGACCTGGAACCTCACGCTCAACGGCGTCCTCGCCAAGTCCAGCAACATCGGCACGATCCTGGCCACCGGCCAGCTCGGCAAGACCCAGGCGGAGTCCAACCGCGTCCTCTACTCCTACCTGCGCAAGTTCGGCCTCGGCAGCTACAGCGGCCTCGACTTCCCCGGCGAGACCAAGGGCATCCTCGCCGCGCCGGACACCTGGTCGACCTCGCAGCAGTACACGATTCCTTTCGGACAGGGCGTGTCGCTCAACGCGCTCCAGGCCGCCTCCGTCTACTCGACGATCGCCAACCGCGGCGTACGGATCGAGCCGACCCTGGTGCGCGGCACCGAGGGCCCCGACGGCCGCTTCACCCCCGCCTCCGCGCCCAAGAAGACCAGGGTCGTCAGCGAGAAGACGGCGAAGACCCTCGCCCAGATGCTGGAGTCGGTCGTGGACGACCAGGAGGGCACCGGCACCAAGGCGCGCATCCCCGGCTACCGCGTCGCGGGCAAGACCGGCACCGCGAACCGAGTGGATCCGGCCACCGGCAAGTACAAGGGATACACCTCGTCCTTCGCCGGTTTCGCCCCCGCGGACAAGCCCCGCGTCACCGTCTACTGCGCCATCCAGAACGCCACCCAGGGGAGCTACTTCGGCGGCCAGATCTGCGGACCCGTCTTCAAACAGGTCATGGAGTTCGCGCTGAAGACCCTGCAGATCCCGCCGACCGGGGCGAAGGCCGCCAACCTGCCCGTCACCTTCACCCCCTGACGTCCTGCTCGCTCCCGCCCGCCGATCCCCGCCCATCGCCGTTCAGCGCCGAACCAGCCAGGAACCGAGCCCGTGACCATGATCACTCCCGACCCCGGGAACCAGGTGTCCCCCGCCTCCTCGCTTCGCCCGCAGGCGGGTGGGCCCGGTACGCTCACCGCCGTGCCACACGCTGATCAGTCGCAAACCACCCAGAAGGGTCAACCCGTGACATATCCGGGATTGCCCCGGCCGGAACTGCTGCCCGCCACACCCCTCGCGGAGCTCGCCGGCCAGCTGGGTGTCACCGCCCCGGCCGCCACCGAGATCACGGGCATCACCCATGACTCGCGCGCCGTCCGCCCCGGCGACCTGTACGCCGCCCTCCCGGGCGCCCGGCTGCACGGCGCCGACTTCGTCACGCAGGCCGCCGGCCTGGGCGCGGTCGCCGTCCTCACCGATCCGACGGGCGCCGAGCGCGCCGCCGCGACCGGACTGCCGGTGCTGGTGGTGGAGGACCCGCGCGGCCGGATGGGAGAGCTGGCGGCCACGATCTACCGCCATCCGGGCCGCGACCTGCTCCAGATCGGCATCACCGGCACCTCCGGCAAGACCACCACCGCCTACCTGGTGGAGGGCGGTCTGGCGGCGACCCGCCCGGCCGGCATCATCGGCACGGTGGAGATCCGCATCGGCGACGAGCGCATCAAGTCCGAGCGCACCACCCCCGAAGCCACCGACCTCCAGGCCCTGTTCGCCGTCATGCGCGAAGGGGGCGTCGAGGCGGTCGCCATGGAGGTCTCCAGTCACGCGCTGGTCCTCGGCCGGGTCGACGGCTGCGTCTTCGACATCGCCGTCTTCAACAACCTCAGCCCGGAGCACATGGAGTTCCACTCCGACATGGAGGACTACTTCCGGGCCAAGGCACAGCTGTTCACCCTTAAACGCAGCAAACTCGGTGTGGTCAACCTCGACGACGCGTACGGCCGCCGACTCGCCCGCGAGGCCGAGGTCCCGGTCGTCACCTTCTCCGCGGAGGGCCACCCCGACGCCGACTGGCGCGCGACCGAGGTCCACATCGGCCCGATGGACTCGACGTTCACCGTCCTCGGCCCGGACGGGGTGCGGATCGCCGCCAGGGCGCCGCTGCCCGGCCCGTTCAACGTGGCCAACACCCTCGCCGCGATCGTCGCCCTCGCCGCCGCGGGACTCGACCCGCAGACCGCCGCCGACGGCGTCGCCGCCGTACCGGGCGTGCCGGGCCGCCTGGAGCGGGTGGACGCCGGCCAGCCCTATCTCGCGGTCGTCGACTACGCCCACAAGACGGACGCCGTCGAGTCGGTGCTCAAGGCACTCCGCAAGGTCACCAAGGGCCGGCTGCACGTCGTCCTCGGCTGCGGCGGCGACCGGGACCGCACCAAGCGCGCGCCGATGGGCGCCGCCGTGGCACGGCTCGCCGACACCGCCGTGCTGACCTCCGACAACCCCCGCTCCGAGGACCCCCTCGCGATCCTCGCGACCATGCTCGAAGGGGCCGCCTCCGTGCCCGCGCACGAGCGCGGCGAGGTGCTCCTGTTCGAGGACCGGGCCGCCGCGATCGCCGCCGCCGTCGCCCGCGCGCACGCCGGGGACACCGTGCTGGTCGCGGGCAAGGGCCATGAGCAGGGCCAGGACATCGCCGGGGTGGTCCGTCCGTTCGACGACCGCCAGGTGCTTCGCGAAGCTATCCAGCAGACCCAGGGATGAACTTGTGATCGCCCTCTCCCTCGCCGAGATCGCAGCAGTCGTCGGCGGGCAGACCCACGACATACCGGATCCGTCCGTGGAAGTCACCGGACCGGTCGTCCGGGACTCCCGCGAGGTGGAACCCGGAAGCCTCTTCGTCGCCTTCGTCGGCGAACGCGTCGACGGCCACGACTACGCGGCCGCGGTCGTCGAGGCGGGCGCCGCGGCCGTCCTGGCCTCGCGACCGGTCGGTGTGCCCGCGATCGTCGTGGACGACGTCCAGACCGCCCTCGGCGCCCTCGCCCGGCACGTCGTGCACAAGCTCGGCACGACCCTCGTCGCGCTCACCGGCTCGGCCGGCAAGACCAGCACCAAGGACCTCATCGCGCAGGTGCTCCGGCGCAAGGCGCCGACCGTCTTCACCCCCGGCTCCCTCAACAACGAGATCGGGCTGCCGCTGACCGCCCTGTCCGCCACCGGGGAAACCCGGTTCCTGGTCCTGGAGATGGGCGCCCGCGGCATCGGACACATCCGCTACCTCACCGATCTGACGCCCCCGAAGGTCGGCCTCGTCCTGAACGTCGGCACCGCCCACATCGGCGAGTTCGGCGGCCGCGAGCAGATCGCACAGGCAAAGGGCGAGCTGGTCGAGAGCCTTCCCGCGGCGAGCGACGGGGGCGTCGCGATCCTCAACGCCGACGACCCGTTGGTCCGGGCCATGGCCTCCCGTACGAAGGCGAAGGTGGTCCTTTTCGGAGAGTCCGGCGAAGCGGACGTACGGGCCGAGAACGTACGACTCACGGACAGCGGACAGCCCTCCTTCAGCCTTCACACACCCTCCGGGTGCAGCGATGTGACCATGCGCCTGTACGGTGAGCACCACGTGTCGAACGCGCTCGCCGCGGCAGCCGTCGCCCATGAGCTGGGCATGTCCGTAACAGAGATCGCCACCGCGCTCTCCGAGGCGGGCTCCCTCTCCCGCTGGCGGATGGAGGTCACCGAGCGCCCGGACGGCGTGACGATCGTCAACGACGCCTACAACGCGAACCCCGAGTCCATGCGAGCCGCTCTGCGCGCGCTCGCGGCAATGGGCAAGGGGAGGCGGACCTGGGCGGTGCTCGGCAAGATGGCCGAGCTCGGGGACGAGGCGCTCGCCGAGCACGACGCGGTCGGACGGCTCGCCGTCCGGCTCAACGTCAGCAAGCTCGTCGCGGTCGGGGGCAGGGAAGCCGCCTGGCTGCAACTGGGCGCATATAACGAGGGTTCGTGGGGTGAGGAGTCGGTGCACGTGTCCGACGCACAGGCGGCGGTCGACCTGTTGCGCAGCGAGCTGCGCCCGGGGGACGTCGTACTCGTGAAGGCGTCCCGTTCGGTCGGCCTCGAGAGTGTCGCGCAGGCGCTGCTCGCGACCGGTGCCGAGGGTGAGGTTTCCGCCCGATGATGAAGCAGATCCTGTTCGCAGGAGTCATTGGCCTCTTCCTGACGCTGATCGGCACGCCGCTGCTGATCAAGCTGCTCGCACGCAAGGGCTACGGCCAGTACATCCGCGACGACGGCCCGCGTGAGCACGCCAGCAAGCGCGGTACGCCGACCATGGGCGGTATCGCCTTCATCCTCGCGACGGTCGCCGCGTACTTCCTGTCCAAGGTGATCACCGGCAAGCCGCCGACCTTCACCGGCCTGCTGGTGCTGGGCCTGATGTGCGGCATGGGCCTGGTCGGCTTCCTCGACGACTACATCAAGATCGTCAAGCGGCGTTCGCTGGGTCTGCGGGCCAAGGCGAAGATGGCGGGCCAGCTGATCGTCGGCATCGCCTTCGCGGTCCTGTCGCTGCAGTTCGCGGACTCCCGCGGCAACACCCCGGCCTCCACGAAGCTGTCGTTCATCACGGACTTCGGCTGGACGATCGGCCCCGTGCTGTTCGTCGTCTGGGCGCTGTTCATGATCCTCGCGATGTCCAACGGCGTGAACCTGACCGACGGCCTGGACGGCCTCGCCACCGGCGCCTCGGTCCTCGTCTTCGGCGCGTACACGTTCATCGGCGTCTGGCAGTGGCAGGAGTCCTGCGCCAACGGCGAGACCCTCACCAACCCCAACGCCTGCTACGAGGTGCGCGATCCGCTGGACCTCGCGGTCATCTCCGCCGCGCTGATGGGCGCCTGCCTCGGCTTCCTGTGGTGGAACACGTCGCCGGCCAAGATCTTCATGGGCGACACCGGTTCGCTCGCGCTCGGCGGTGTCCTCACGGGCCTCGCCATCTGCTCCCGCACGGAGCTGCTGGTGGCGATCATGGGCGGTCTGTTCGTCCTCATCACCATGTCGGTGGTCATCCAGGTCGGCTCGTTCCGGCTGACCGGCAAGCGCGTCTTCCGGATGGCGCCGCTCCAGCACCACTTCGAGCTCAAGGGCTGGTCCGAAGTCCTTGTCGTGGTCCGATTCTGGATCATTCAGGGCATCTGTGTGATCGTGGGACTGGGTCTCTTCTACGCGGGATGGGCAGCAGAAAAGTGACCGACCGGCAGGGGCTCTCCTGGGAGGGCAAGCACGTCACGGTCGCCGGGCTCGGCGTCTCCGGCATCCCGGCGGCCAAGGTGCTGCACGGGCTCGGCGCACGCGTCACCGTCGTCAACGACGGCGACGACGCACGCGCGCGTGAGCAGGCGGCGGAACTGGAGGCGCTCGGCATCACCGTGCGCCTCGGCGACGGGGCGACCCTGCCCGAAGGCACCGAACTCATCGTCACCGCGCCCGGCTGGAAGCCCGACAAGCCGCTCTTCGCGGCGGCCGCCGAGGCGGGGGTGCCGGTCTGGGGCGACGTCGAACTCGCCTGGCGCCTGAGGGGACCCGACGCGGCCCCCTGGCTGTGCGTCACCGGCACCAACGGCAAGACGACCACCACGCAGATGCTGGCCTCCATCCTGAAGGCGGCCGGCCTGCGCACGGCGGCCGTCGGCAACATCGGCGTCTCGCTGCTCGACGCGGTCCTCGGCGACGAGGAGTACGACGTCCTGGCCGTGGAGTTGTCCAGCTACCAACTGCACTGGGCGCCCTCCCTGCGGGCGCACTCGGCGACCGTGCTGAACCTCGCGCCCGACCACCTCGACTGGCACGGCTCGATGGAGGCGTACGCGCGCGACAAGGGCCGCGTCTACGAGGGCAATCGCGTCGCCTGCGTCTACAACGTCGCCGACAAGGCCACCGAGGACCTGGTGCGCGAGGCGGACGTCGAGGAGGGCTGCCGGGCCATCGGCTTCACCCTCGGCACCCCCGGGCCGTCCCAACTCGGCGTGGTCGACGGCATCCTGGTCGACCGCGCGTTCGTCGAGAACCGGCAGAAGAACGCCCAGGAACTCGCCGAGGTCTCCGACGTCACCCCGCCCGCCCCGCACAACGTCGCCAACGCCCTTGCCGCGGCGGCCCTCGCCCGCGCCTTCGGCGTGCCTCCCACGGCCGTACGGGACGGCCTGCGGGCCTTCACCCCGGACGCCCACCGCATCGCCCACGTGGCCGACGTGGCCGGCGTCACGTACATCGACGACTCCAAGGCCACCAACACCCACGCGGCGGAAGCCTCGTTGGCGGCGTACGAGTCGATCGTGTGGATCGCGGGCGGGCTCGCCAAGGGCGCGACCTTCGACGAACTCGTCGCCAAGTCGGCACCGCGGCTGCGCGGGGTCGTCCTGATCGGCGCCGACCGCGCGCTGATCCGTGAAGCCCTCGCGCGACACGCCCCGGAAGTACCCGTCGTGGACCTCGACCGGACCGACACTGGGGCGATGCTCGCGGCGGTCCAGGAGGCCCGGCGCCTCGCCCGCGCGGGAGACACGGTGCTGCTCGCCCCGGCCTGCGCCTCCATGGACATGTTCGTCAACTACAACCAGCGCGGGGACGCGTTCGCTGAGGCGGTGCGGGAACTCGCCTGACGGCGGGTCTTTTGGAGGACGCGTGACTGTGTCGTTCGGGTGCGGGCCGTGGGGGGCTGGTCGCGCAGTTCCCCGCGCCCCTAGGGGGTTGCAGTCACGTGGCTGGTAGTCGTACCGGGAGGCCGCCCGTCCAGCGGACCGTCCGCAAACCCCCCGCCGCCCGCCCCGCGCGCGACAACCCCGTCCTGCGCGCCTACACGCGTGCCCGCAAGGCCTGGGACCGGCCGCTCACCGCCTACTACGTGATCCTCGGTGGCAGTCTGCTGATCACCGTGCTGGGGCTGGTCATGGTGTACTCCGCCTCGCAGATCACCGCGCTGCAGATGTCGCTGCCCGGGTCGTTCTTCTTCCGCAAGCAGTTCCTGGCCGCCTCCATCGGGGCCGTGCTGCTGCTGGTCGCCTCGCGGATGCCGGTCAAGCTGCACCGGGCGCTGGCCTACCCGATCCTCGCCGGAGCCGTCTTCATGATGGCCCTGGTGCAGGTGCCCGGGATAGGGATGGCCGTCAACGGCAACCAGAACTGGATCTCGCTCGGCGGCTCCTTCCAGATCCAGCCCAGCGAGTTCGGCAAGCTCGCCCTGGTGCTGTGGGGCGCCGACCTGCTCGCCCGCAAGCAGGACAAGAAGCTGCTCACCCAGTGGAAGCACATGCTGGTGCCGCTGGTACCGGTGGCCTTCATGCTGCTCGGGCTGATCATGCTCGGCGGCGACATGGGAACGGCGATCATCCTCACGGCGATCCTCTTCGGGCTGCTGTGGCTCGCGGGGGCGCCCACCCGGCTGTTCGTCGGTGTGCTGTCGGTCGCCGCCGCGATCGGGTTCGTCCTGATCAAGACCAGCCCGAACCGCATGGCCCGCCTCGCCTGCATCGGTGCCACCGAGCCGAAGTCCGGGGCCGCCGACTGCTGGCAGGCCGTGCACGGGATCTACGCTCTCGCCTCCGGCGGAATCTTCGGTTCCGGACTCGGGGCGAGTGTGGAGAAATGGGGCCAACTCCCCGAAGCGCACACCGACTTCATCTTCGCCGTCACCGGTGAGGAACTGGGCCTCGCGGGGACGCTGTCGGTGCTCGCCCTGTTCGCGGCTCTAGGCTATGCGGGTATCCGCGTGGCCGGACGCACGGAGGACCCCTTCGTGAGGTATGCCGCGGGAGGCGTGACCACCTGGATCACCGCGCAAGCCGTGATCAACATCGGTGCGGTGCTCGGTCTGCTGCCGATCGCCGGCGTCCCCCTCCCGCTGTTCTCCTACGGAGGGTCCGCCCTGCTGCCGACCATGTTCGCGATCGGGCTGCTGATCGCCTTCGCACGCGACGATCCCGCTGCGCGGGCGGCGCTTGCCATGCGGCAACCCCGCTTTGGTAGAAAGCGGGGGGCCGGGGGTTCCGCCGTGAAACGGGAACCCCGGAGATGGAACACGATGCGACGGCGTGCCTCGGCGGCGCGCCCGTCCGGAGAGCGGTGAATTTCGGTGCATGTCGTACTCGCTGGTGGGGGGACCGCCGGCCACATCGAGCCCGCGCTCGCCCTCGCGGACGCCCTGCGCAGGCAGGACCCCACCGTGGGGATCACGGCCCTGGGCACCGAGCGCGGCCTGGAGACCACGCTCGTTCCGCAGCGGGGCTACGACCTCGCGCTGATCCCGGCCGTACCGCTGCCGCGCAAGCCCACCCCCGAGCTGATCACCGTCCCGGGTCGGCTGCGCGGCACGATCAAGGCCGCCGAGCAGATCCTGGAGCGCACCAAGGCCGACGCCGTCGTCGGCTTCGGCGGCTACGTGGCCCTGCCCGGCTACCTCGCCGCCAAGCGCCTCGGCGTGCCCATCGTGGTCCACGAGGCCAACGCCCGCCCGGGCCTGGCCAACAAGATCGGCTCGCGGTACGCCGCCCGGGTCGCCGTCTCCACGCCCGACAGCAAGCTGCGCGACGCCCGCTACATCGGCATCCCGCTGCGCCGCTCCATCGCCACCCTGGACCGCGCCGCGGCCCGCCCCGAGGCCCGCCACATGTTCGGCCTCGACCCCAACCTGCCGACGCTGCTCGTCTCCGGCGGCTCGCAGGGTGCCCGCCGGCTCAACGAGGTCGTCCAGCAGGTCGCGCCCTGGCTCCAGCAGGCCGGCATCCAGATCCTGCACGCGGTCGGCCCGAAGAACGAACTGCCGCATGTCCAGCAGATGCCGGGAATGCCCCCCTACATCCCGGTACCGTACCTGGACCGGATGGACCTCGCGTACGCCGCGGCCGACATGATGCTCTGCCGGGCGGGCGCGATGACCGTCGCCGAACTCTCCGCCGTCGGCCTCCCGGCCGCCTACGTCCCGCTGCCCATCGGCAACGGCGAACAGCGGCTGAACGCCCAGCCGGTGGTCAAGGCCGGCGGCGGACTCCTCGTCGACGACGCGGAACTCACCCCCGAGTGGGTCCGGGAGAACGTCCTGCCGGTGCTCGCCGACCCGCACCGGCTGTACGAGATGTCCCGCGCCGCCGGAGAGTTCGGCCGCCGGGACGCCGACGACCTGCTCGTCGGCATGGTGTACGAGGCGATCGCGGCGAGTCGCGCCCAGCGATAGGAAACGCATCGGCGAGTGAGCCGAAGGGGCGCGTCGGTGTTGAGAGGTCGAGCGCGCGGAGGCCCGAAGGGGTGAGCACGGTCGGGCTCTCGACACCGACTGTGGCGCCCCGGAGGTGAACCGAGCCGGGAAAGGGAGTGCGCGTGGCCGGATCCGCCACCGTCGAGCGCGGTGCACGCCAGGAGGAGCCGTCCGGCCCGCCCCTCGTCCGAAGACTGGGCGGCCCGCGCCGACTTCGTATGATCATCGTCCTCGCGCTCGCCGTGGCCCTCCTCGGCGGGGGGACGGTCTGGGTGTTGTACGGCTCCCGGTGGACGAAGGTCGAGCACGTCGCGGTCTCCGGCACCGACGTCCTGACGCCCGACCAGGTGCGCGAGGCCGCCGCCGTACCGGTCGGATCGCCGCTCGTCTCCGTCGACACCGATGCGATCGAGGCGCGCCTGCGCGCAAGGCTGCCCCGAATCGGCACGGTTGACGTGGTTCGCTCCTGGCCCCATGGAATCGGCCTGAAAGTGACCGAGCGCAAGCCCGTTCTGCTCATCGGAAAAGGGTCGAACTTCGTGGAAGTGGACGACAAAGGCGTCCGTTTCGCCACGGTTTCCCAAGCCCTGAAGAACGTACCGCTCCTCGAATTGACCCTCTCCGCGTCGAGTTCGAGCGGGTCGGGTGCCGCGAGCCTGCGCCGCTTCGGCGAGGACCGGCTGGTGCGCGAGGCGGTGAAGGTCGCCGACGACGTTCCGGCCGCCGTCACCCGGCAGATCCGCGCCCTCAAGGTCCGTTCCTACGACGACATCTCGCTGGAGCTGACCGACGGCCGCACGGTCGCCTGGGGGAGCGCAGAGAAGGGCGCCCTGAAGGCGCGTACGCTCGGTGCTCTCATGAAAGCCTCCCCGGCCGCGCGGCACTTCGATGTCAGTGCTCCCACGGCCCCTGCGTCAGCGGGGAGTTGACGCACATCCGCGCAGGCCAGCACCCTGGTTGGGCAGCGACACGGCTGATCACATAGGGTGAAAAGAAAAACGGGAGGTTCGGCGTGTTCGTTGAACGGGCGCCACTTGTCGACTTAGTGTCCTGTTCAGAAGACTCCAAGGAACAGACACACTGGTAACCCTAAACTTCAGCGTTAGGGTTCGGGTCGGCGAAACGGACCGTCCCATTCGGCATCAGTCGTCGGATCGCGCGACCACGCGAGGCGACGACACGTAACTCGAGGCGAGAGGCCTTCGACGTGGCAGCACCGCAGAACTACCTCGCAGTCATCAAAGTCATCGGTGTCGGCGGCGGTGGTGTCAATGCCATCAACCGGATGATCGAGGTCGGTCTCAAGGGCGTCGAGTTCATCGCCATCAACACCGACGCGCAGGCGCTGTTGATGAGCGACGCCGACGTCAAGCTCGACGTCGGCCGCGAACTCACCCGCGGACTCGGCGCCGGCGCCAACCCGGCCGTCGGCCGCAAGGCCGCCGAGGACCACCGCGAGGAGATCGAGGAGGTCCTCAAGGGGGCCGACATGGTCTTCGTGACGGCCGGTGAAGGCGGCGGCACCGGCACCGGCGGCGCGCCCGTCGTGGCCAACATCGCCCGCTCCCTGGGCGCCCTCACCATCGGCGTGGTCACCCGCCCGTTCACCTTCGAGGGACGGCGCCGGGCCAACCAGGCCGAGGACGGCATCGCCGAACTCCGCGAAGAGGTCGACACCCTCATCGTCATCCCCAACGACCGACTGCTGTCCATCTCGGACCGCCAGGTCTCGGTCCTGGACGCCTTCAAGTCGGCCGACCAGGTCCTGCTCTCCGGTGTCCAGGGCATCACCGACCTCATCACCACCCCCGGCCTCATCAACCTCGACTTCGCCGACGTGAAGTCGGTCATGTCCGAGGCCGGTTCGGCTCTCATGGGCATCGGCTCGGCCCGTGGCGACGACCGCGCGGTGGCCGCCGCCGAGATGGCGATCTCCTCGCCGCTCCTCGAGGCCTCCATCGACGGCGCCCGGGGCGTGCTGCTCTCCATCTCCGGCGGCTCCGACCTCGGCCTGTTCGAGATCAACGAGGCCGCCCAGCTGGTCAGCGAGGCCGCCCACCCCGAGGCCAACATCATCTTCGGCGCGGTCATCGACGACGCGCTCGGCGACGAGGTCCGGGTCACGGTCATCGCGGCCGGCTTCGACGGCGGCCAGCCCCCGGCCCGCCGGGACAACGTCCTCGGCTCGGCCACGGCCTCCTCCCGCCGCGAGGAGCCCGCTCCGGTACGGCAGCCGGAGAGCCGCCCGTCCTTCGGCTCGCTCGGCAGCGTCACGCCGAAGGAGGAGCCGGAGCCGGCCCCCGAGCCGGTGGCCGAGATCCCGGTCGCCCCGCCGGTCCCGCCGTCGCGGACCTACTCGGACAGCGCGGCCGAGGAACTGGACGTGCCGGACTTCCTGAAGTGATAGGACAGCGCGAGAACGTGAGCGGCGCGCACTTCGCCTTCACCGACCGGTGGGGCGGGGTGAGCGCCGCTCCGTATGAGGAGCTCAACCTCGGCGGAGCGGTCGGCGACGACTCCGCGGCGGTACGGGCCAACCGGGAGCTGGCCGCCAAGTCGCTGGGGCTGGATCCTTCGGACGTGGTCTGGATGAACCAGGTGCACGGCGCCGACGTGGCCGCCGTCGAGGGCCCCTGGGGTGACGAGCCGGTACCGCGGGTCGACGCGATCGTCACCGCGCGGCGCGGGCTCGCCCTCGCCGTCCTCACCGCCGACTGCACCCCCGTTCTGCTCGCCGACCCGGCCGCCGGTGTCGCCGCCGCGGCCCACGCGGGCAGGCCCGGCATGGTCGCCGGGGTCGTCCCCGCCGCCGTACGGGCCATGATGGAACTCGGTGCCGAGCCGTCCCGGATCGTCGTCCGCACCGGACCCGCCGTCTGCGGCCGGTGCTACGAGGTACCCGAACAGATGCGGGCCGAGGTCGCGGGCGTCGAGCCGGCGGCGTACGCCGAGACGAGTTGGGGCACGCCGGCGGTCGATGTGACCGCGGGGGTGCACGCGCAGCTCGACCGGCTCGGGGTGCGCGACCGGGAGCAGTCGCCGGTGTGCACCCGGGAGTCGCAGGACCACTTCTCGTACCGCCGCGACCGCTCCACGGGGCGACTCGCGGGATATGTCTGGCTGGACTGATGGGCATGACGGACCGTAAGGACGAACTCGCCGTAAACCTGGCGAAGGTCGAGGAGCGCATCGCCCGCGCGTGCGCGGCGGCCGGACGCGCGCGGGAGGACGTGACCCTGATCGTGGTCACCAAGACCTACCCGGCCGACGACGTGCGGATCCTCGCGGACCTCGGGGTGCGGCACGTCGCCGAGAACAAGGACCAGGACGCCGCGCCCAAGGCCGCGACTTGCTCGGACCTGTCGCTTTCCTGGCACTTCGTCGGCCAGTTGCAGACCAACAAGGTGCGATCCGTGGTCGGTTACGCGGACTTCGTGCAGTCCGTGGACCGTTCCCGGCTGGTGACCGCGCTGTCGAAGGAGGCGGTGCGCGCCGGGCGGGAGGTCGGGTGTCTGATCCAGGTCGCCCTCGACGCGGGGGAGAGCGGGCGGGGAGAGCGGGGCGGCGTGTCGCCCGACGGGATCGAGGAGTTGGCCGGTCTCGTGGCCGGTGCGCCGGGACTGAGACTCGCCGGACTGATGACCGTCGCACCCCTGACCGGGGAGTACGCGGGGCGCCAACGGGCCGCTTTCGAGCGGTTGATGGATTTGTCGACTGACCTGCGCCGAGCCCATCCGGCTGCGAACATGGTCTCTGCAGGGATGAGTGCGGACCTCGAGGAGGCCGTGGCTGCCGGGGCGACACATGTGCGCGTCGGCACTGCGGTACTCGGAGTCCGCCCCAGGCTCGGGTAACGTCGCCAGGAAGTCGGACCACAGCAGAAAATATGGTCATTACCGCCGGTAGGCGGGCACAAGGGCCACGTGGATCGCGGGACTTGGCAGTCGGAAGCCGATCCACCACAGAGCGGAGGACTCAGAGCATGGCCGGCGCGATGCGCAAGATGGCGGTCTACCTCGGCCTCGTGGAGGACGATGGGTACGACGGCCGGGGATTCGACCCCGATGACGACTTCGAACCCGAGCTCGACCCGGAACCCGAGCGGGACCACCGGCGACACGAGCCGTCCCACCAGTCACATGGTGCGCACCAGTCCCAAAGGGACGAAGAGGTGCGAATCGTGCAGCCGCCCGCGCCGCGCGAGCCGGTGGCCCGATCCGCTTCGCTCGCCGCGGAATCCGGGCGTCCGGCGCGCATCGCGCCCGTGGCGTCCATCACACAAGAACGTCAGTCCCTGGAGAAGAACGCACCGGTGATCATGCCCAAGGTCGTGTCGGAACGAGAGCCGTACCGGATCACCACACTTCACCCCCGGACCTACAACGAGGCCCGTACCATCGGGGAACACTTCCGTGAGGGCACCCCGGTGATCATGAATCTGACTGAGATGGATGACACAGACGCGAAGCGACTTGTCGACTTTGCGGCCGGTTTGGTGTTTGGTCTTCACGGCAGCATCGAGCGGGTGACCCAGAAGGTGTTCCTGTTGTCTCCTGCTAACGTCGATGTCACGGCGGAGGACAAGGCCCGCATCGCAGAGGGCGGGTTCTTCAACCAGAGCTGAGACGCAAGACCGGAAAAAGCAGTACAAAGAAGTACACCGCAGTACAGAGCGGCACGGAAACAGGGGAGAGGGAAGCACCGAACATGAGCGTGGTCCTGGATGTCGTCTACATCGCGCTGATGGTCTTCCTCATCGTGCTCATCTTCCGGTTGGTCATGGACTACGTCTTCCAGTTCGCCCGCTCATGGCAGCCCGGCAAGGCGATGGTGGTCGTTCTGGAGGCCACCTACACTGTCACCGATCCACCGCTCAAGCTTCTGCGGCGAGTCATCCCGCCGTTGCGTCTCGGGGGCGTGGCGCTCGATCTGTCCTTCTTCGTACTGATGATCATCGTCTACATCCTGATCTCGATCGTGAGCCGGCTGTGAGCGATGTGAACTACCGTCTTGCCGATGCCGACGACTACGTTGAGGTGAAGAGATGCCGTTGACCCCCGAGGATGTGCGGAACAAGCAGTTCACGACCGTCCGCCTCCGAGAAGGCTATGACGAGGACGAGGTCGATGCCTTCCTCGACGAGGTCGAAGCCGAACTGACCCGCCTGCTCCGCGAGAACGAGGACCTGCGCGCCAAACTGGCCGCGGCCACGCGCGCTGCTGCCCAGAACCAGCAGAACATGCGCAAGCCTCCGGAGCAGGACCAGCAGGGCGGCATGCCTCAGCAGGGCGGGATGCAGGGCGGCATGCCCCAGCAGGGGATGCCTCAGCAGGGGATGCCGCCGCAGGGCATGCCCCAGCAGGGGATGCGAGGTCCCGGCGCTCCGGTGCCCGCCGGCATATCGGGCCCGCCGCAGCAGCAGATGGGTGGCCCCATGGGTGGCCCGCCCCAGCTGCCGAGCGGTGCCCCGCAGCTGCCCGCCGGCCCCGGCGGTCAGGGCGGTCCGCAGGGTCCCGGCCCGATGGGCCAGGGTCCGATGGGCCAGGGTCCGATGGGCCAGGGACCCATGGGTGGTCCCATGGGCGGTCAGCCTCCGATGCCCCAGCAGATGGGTGGCCCGATGGGCGGCCCCATGGGTGGCCCGATGGGCGGTCCCATGGGTGGCCCCGGTCAGGGTCCCGGTGGCGACAGCGCCGCCCGTGTCCTCTCGCTGGCCCAGCAGACCGCCGACCAGGCGATCGCCGAGGCCCGCTCCGAGGCCAACAAGATCGTCGGTGAGGCGCGTTCGCGTGCCGAGGGTCTGGAGCGTGACGCACGTGCCAAGGCCGACGCCCTGGAGCGGGACGCGCAGGAGAAGCACCGTGTCGCGATGGGCTCCCTGGAGTCCGCCCGCGCCACGCTGGAGCGCAAGGTCGAGGACCTGCGCGGCTTCGAGCGCGAGTACCGCACGCGTCTGAAGTCGTACCTCGAGTCCCAGCTCCGTCAGCTGGAGACCCAGGCCGACGACTCCCTCGCCCCGCCGCGCACCCCTGCCGCCGCGTCCCTGCCGCCGTCCCCGGCGCCCTCCATGGCTCCGGCCGGCGCGAGTGCCCCGTCCTTCGGGTCCGGCGCTCCGGGCATGGGCTCTGGTATGGGTTCGGGCATGGGCTCGGGCATGGGCGCGCCCAGCCCTGCCGCGCCGTCCTACGGCGGGCAGCAGCAGATGTCCCCGGCCATGACTCAGCCGATGGCGCCGGTACGTCCGCAGGGTCCCTCCCCGATGGGCCAGGCTCCCTCGCCGATGCGTGGCTTCCTCATCGACGAGGACGACAACTGACGGCCTGTAGTACGCCTTAGGCGTCGGCAGCGTTCAAAAGGGCGGGCCCCGGATTCGGATCCGGGGCCCGCCCTTTTTACGCGTGTTGACGATGTTGCAGGCGGTGACGGTGTAGCAGGCGGTGCATGCGGAGGGCCCGGTCTCCAGGGACCGGGCCCTTCTGGTACGTCCTTACGCCTTGCGCAGGCGGAACGTCAGCGTCAGGCCCTCGTCGGTGAACGGGGTGCCGTAGGTGTCGTCCGCGTCGCCCCGGGCGAAGTCGGTCGACAGGACCTCGTCGGCGATCAGACCGGCGTGACCGGTCAGCGCGTCGACGGTGGCCGGGTCGGTCGCCGTCCAGCGCAGTGCGATGCGGTCGGCGACATCGAGGCCGCTGTTCTTGCGGGCCTCCTGGATCAGCCGGATCGCGTCACGGGCCAGGCCCGCGCGGCGCAGCTCCTCGGTGATCTCCAGGTCGAGCGCGACGGTGGCACCGGAGTCGGAGGCGACGGACCAGCCCTCGCGCGGAGTCTCCGTGATGATCACCTCGTCGGGGGCGAGGGCGATCGTCTCGCCGTCGACCTCGACGGACGCCGTGCCCTCGCGCAGGGCGAGGGACAGCGCGGCCGCGTCCGCGTTCGCGACGGCCTTGGCCACGTCCTGGACCCGCTTGCCGAACCGCTTGCCCAGGGCCCGGAAGTTCGCCTTGGCGGTGGTGTCGACCAGCGAACCGCCCACCTCGGAGAGCGAGGCGAGGGACTCGACGTTCAGCTCCTCGGTGATCTGCGTGTGCAGCTCGGGGGAGAGCGCGTCGAAGCCGGCCGCGGCGACCAGGGCCCGGCTCAGCGGCTGGCGGGTCTTGACACCCGACTCCGCGCGCGTGGCGCGGCCCAGCTCCACCAGGCGGCGGACCAGGACCATCTGCCGGGACAGCTCCGGGTCGATCGCGGCGAGGTCCGCCTCGGGCCAGGACGCGAGGTGCACGGACTCCGGGGCGCCCGGGGTGACCGGGACGACCAGGTCCTGCCAGACCCGCTCGGTGATGAACGGGGTCAGCGGGGCCATCAGCTTGGTGACCGTCTCCACGACCTCGTGCAGCGTGCGCAGCGCGGCCTTGTCGCCCTGCCAGAAGCGGCGGCGCGAGCGGCGGACGTACCAGTTGGACAGGTCGTCGACGAACGCCGAGAGCAGCTTGCCGGCGCGCTGGGTGTCGTACGCCTCCAGCGCCTGCGTCACCTGGTCGGTGAGCGCGTGCAGCTCGGAGAGCAGCCAGCGGTCGAGCAGCGGGCGGTCGGCCGGGGCCGGGTCGGCCTCGCTGGGCGCCCACGCGGACGTACGGGCGTACAGGGCCTGGAAGGCGACCGTGTTCCAGTACGTGAGGAGCGTCTTGCGGACGACCTCCTGGATGGTGCCGTGGCCGACGCGGCGGGCCGCCCACGGGGAGCCGCCGGCCGCCATGAACCAGCGGACCGCGTCGGCGCCGTGCTGGTCCATGAGCGGGATCGGCTGCAGGATGTTGCCCAGGTGCTTGGACATCTTGCGGCCGTCCTCGGCGAGGATGTGGCCGAGGCACACGACGTTTTCGTACGAGGACTTGTCGAAGACCAGGGTGCCGACGGCCATCAGCGTGTAGAACCAGCCGCGGGTCTGGTCGATGGCCTCGGAGATGAACTGCGCCGGGTAGCGGGACTCGAACAGGTCCTTGTTCTTGTACGGGTAGCCCCACTGCGCGAACGGCATCGAACCCGAGTCGTACCAGGCGTCGATGACCTCCGGCACGCGCGTGGCCGTCTTCCCGCAGCCCTCGTGACGGCAGGCGAAGGTGACCGCGTCGATGAACGGGCGGTGCGGGTCCAGCTCGGACTGGTCGGTGCCGGTCAGGTCGCTCAGCTCCGCGCGCGAGCCGACGACGGTGAGGTGGTCGTCCTCGCAGCGCCAGATCGGCAGCGGGGTGCCCCAGTAGCGGTTGCGGGAGAGCGCCCAGTCGATGTTGTTCTGCAGCCAGTCGCCGTACCGGCCGTGCTTGACCGTGTCCGGGAACCAGTTGGTCTTCTCGTTCTCCTGCAGCAGGCGGTCCTTGACGGCCGTGGTGCGGATGTACCAGGACGGCTGCGCGTAGTAGAGGAGCGCGGTGTGGCAGCGCCAGCAGTGCGGGTAGCTGTGCTCGTACGGGATGTGCCGGAAGAGGAGGCCGCGCTGCTGGAGGTCCTCGGTGAGCTGTTCGTCCGCCTTCTTGAAGAAGACGCCGCCGACCATGGGGACGGACTCCTCGAAGGTGCCGTCCGGGCGGACCGGGTTGACCACGGGCAGGCCGTAGGAGCGGCAGACCTTGAGGTCGTCCTCGCCGAAGGCGGGGGACTGGTGGACCAGACCCGTACCGTCCTCGGTCGTGACGTACTCGGCGTTGACGACGAAATGCGCATCAGCCGGGCTGTGCCCATCGGTTCCCTCGCTGACGCTCGGGAACTCGACGAGCTCGAACGGACGTTGATAGGTCCAGCGCTCCATTTCGGCGCCGGTGAAGGTCTGGCCGGTGGTCTCCCAGCCCTCGCCGAGCGCCTTGGCCACGAGCGGCTCGGCGACGACGAGCTTCTCGGTGCCTTCTGGGCCCTTCGTCGCGACGACGTAGGTGACCTCGGGGTGCGCGGCCACGGCCGTGTTGGACACCAGGGTCCACGGGGTCGTCGTCCACACCAGGAGCGCGGCCTGGCCGGCGAGCGGACCGGAGGTGAGCGGGAAACGGACGTACACGGACGGGTCGACGACCGTTTCGTAGCCCTGGGCCAGTTCGTGGTCGGACAGGCCGGTGCCGCAACGGGGGCACCAGGGGGCGACGCGGTGGTCCTGGACCAGCAGCCCCTTCTTGAAGATCTCCTTCAGCGACCACCAGACGGACTCGATGTACTCGGGCTCCATCGTGACGTAAGCGTCGTCGAGGTCGACCCAGTAGCCCATGCGGGTCGTCAGGTCCGAGAACGCGTCGGTGTGGCGCAGCACGGACTCGCGGCACCTGGCGTTGAACTCGGCGATGCCGTACGCCTCGATGTCCTTCTTGCCGCTGAAGCCGAGCTCCTTCTCCACCGCCAGCTCCACGGGCAGGCCGTGGCAGTCCCAGCCTGCCTTGCGGGCCACGTGATAGCCGCGCATCGTGCGGAAGCGGGGGAAGACGTCCTTGAAGACCCGTGCCTCGATGTGGTGGGCGCCCGGCATGCCGTTGGCGGTGGGCGGGCCCTCGTAGAACACCCACTCGGGGCGGCCCTCGGACTGCTCCAGGCTCTTGGCAAAGATCTTCTGCTCGCGCCAGAAGTCGAGCACGGCGTGCTCGAGGGCGGGCAGGTCGACCTGGGCGGGCACCTGGCGGTACTGCGTCATCGATCTTCCTCCGGCGGACGTACTGCCTTCCGTCGGAGGGACGAGAGCCTTCTTGCCTGTCTACGCCGTGTGCGGCGCGCTCCCGCGGTACCACCCTCCTTGGCCCTCCGGTGCGTCCCGCGCTCCGGTGAGCCCCCTCATTGGGGTCGCGATGCCGGTTCTACTCGCCTGTGCCTTGCGGCCGGGGCTTTCTTCCGACGGCTCCGGGGTGATCTTCACGTCGCGCTCGCCCCCGGGCTTCCACCGTCCCCGGGTCGCTCTGGGCTGCGTACGCCGCTACTCGTCCCCATCCACGCTTTTCGCTCCGCCCAGTGTACGGCGCCGCACGGACAGCGGCCGACCGGTTTACGGGGGCCCCGGGCACGGGGTGCGGGCCGGGGCGGGGTGACCCGAATGGCGGCCCCGCAGCGGGGTACGCGTGTTCGGGTTCCGGGGCGGTCGGCTCGGCGGATTACCCGCCGGGGAGCTGGGCACAACGCAGGCAGGCCGACCGCGTGGCGTGCGCGAGGCGGGCGATTCGGGCGGTGTGCCCCGTTGCCGCGGCCCTCACGTCGATTTATCGTCCCAGCACGATTCACGTGCAAAATCACAATATGTGAAGGGGTCGCGGCCATGGTGGCGAAGAAGACCGCCGTACAGCAGCCGGCGACCGGCAGGTCAACGAAAGCCTCCGGCGGCGCGGCCAAGGACGCCCACGGCGCAAGGAGCACGCGGGAAGAGGGCGCCGGGCGTACCGCCAAGGCGGTGAAGCGGACCACTGCCGAGAAGTCGACGGTGCCTTCCGGGAAGCCGACGGCGAAGGCGACGTCCGCACGGTCGCCGAGCACGGCGAAGGCCGCCGCCAGGAAGGCACCCGGGGAGACGACGGCCGGGGAAACGAGGGCCGGGGAAACGAGGGCCGGGGAGAAGAACCCCGCCACGAAGGCCCCCTCCAAGCGGACCCCTGCCAAGAAGGCCCCCGGCGCCAAGGCCCCCGGTAAGAAAACTGCCGCCGCTGCGAAGGGGGCCGGGGCGGCTGGGACCTCGCGGGCGGGGAAGAAGGCGCCCGCCAAGAAGAGGGCTGTTCCCAAGGCGGCTGCCGAGCACGCGGTCGCTTCGAAGGCGGTCGCCAGGAAGAGGCCGGCTTCCGAGGCGGCTGCCGAAAAGGCGGCTGTCCCCAAGACCGTCGCCAAGAAGACGGCCGCTCCCAAGCCGGCTGTCGAGCACGCGGCTGTTCCGAAGGCGGTCGCCGAGAAGGTGCCCGCTCCCGAGACGGTCACCGAGAACGCGGCTGCCCCCAAGACGGCCGCCAGGAAGACGGCCGCTGCCGAGGCGGTCGCCGAGCATGCGGCTGTTCCGAAGGTGGTCGCCAGGAAGGGGTCCGTTTCCGAGGCGGGCGCCGAGCATGCGGCTGTCCCCAAGACCGTCGCGAAGAAGACGGCTGCTCCCGAGGCGGCTGCCGAGTATGCGGCTGTTCCGAAGGCGGTCGCCAGGAAGGGGTCCGTTTCCGAGGCGGGCGCCGAGAAGGCGGCTGTCCCCAAGACCGTCGCGAAGAAGACGGCTGCTTTCGAGGCGGTCGCCGAGTATGCGGCTGTTCCGAAGGCGGTCGCCAGGAAGGGGTCCGTTTCCGAGGCGGGCGCCGAGCACGCGGCTGCCCCCGAGACGGTCGTAAAGGACGCGGCCCCCAAGACCGTCGCCAAGAGCGCGGCCCCCGAGGCGGTCGCCAAGGATGCGGCCCCGAGGGCGGTCGCGAAGAAGGTGGCTGGGAAGAAGACAGGCGGCAAGAAGGCGGCTGTCGTCGGCAAGGCCGCGGACGCCGAGGGCGTGACCGCGGTGGGTGGGGGAAAGAAGAGCACGGCCAAGAAGGTGGGCGCGGCCACGGCCGCGGAGCAGACGGGAGCCACGACGGTGGTTGCGAAGAAGACTCCTGGCACGGCCACGGCGGCGAAGTCCGCCGTTCCCAAGGCACGCCTCGCCGCGGTGGAACCGGGCGAGCTCGCGGTGCGCCCCGGAGAGGAGCCCTGGACCCCGGAAGAGGTCGAGGGCGCCCGCGCCGAGCTGCAGTCCGAGATGGAGCGGCTGCGCGCCGAGCTCGCCTCCTCGGAGACGGCCCTGGTGGGGCTGATGCGGGACTCGGGGGACGGCGCCGGCGACGACCAGGCGGACACCGGGACGAAGAACATCACGCGCGAGCACGAACTGGCGCTGGCCGCCAACGCGCGCGAGATGCTGATCCAGACCGAGCACGCCCTGGAACGGCTGGACGCCGGTACGTACGGCCTGTGCGAGAACTGCGGCGAACCCATCGGCAAGGCGCGTATGCAGGCCTTCCCCCGGGCCACGCTGTGCGTCGAGTGCAAGCAGAAACAAGAGCGCCGGTACTGATCGCGTGCCGGTGCGGGGGCGTGTCGTACCCTCGTCCTCAGTCAGGTACCTAGGTTGAGGGACTCACGTGGCAGAGGCGGAGCGCATCATCGGTACGCCGGACATCCCAGAGGCGGCGGGAGCCGAGCCGGAGCAGTCGTCCGGCCCGGACCTCCCGGACGGGCAGGAGAGCACCGAGGCGCGGCCCAGGGGCAAGCGCCGTATCGCCGTGCTCTTCGCCGTCGCCGCGTTCGCGTACGCGATCGACCTGGTCAGCAAGATGATCGTGGTCGCCAAGCTGGAGCACCACGCGCCGATCGAGATCATCGGGGACTGGCTGAGGTTCGAGGCCATCCGCAACGCGGGTGCGGCCTTCGGCTTCGGCGAGGCCTTCACGATCATCTTCACGGTCATCGCGACGGCGGTGATCGTCGTGATCGCGCGGCTCGCCCGCAAGCTCTACAGCCTGCCCTGGGCGATCGCGCTGGGCCTGCTGCTGGGCGGTGCGCTGGGCAACCTCACCGACCGGATCTTCCGCTCGCCCGGCGTCTTCGAGGGCGCGGTCGTCGACTTCATCGCGCCGAAGCACTTCGCCGTTTTCAACCTCGCCGACTCGGCGATCGTGTGCGGCGGCATCCTGATCGTGCTGCTGTCCTTCAAGGGCCTGGACCCGGACGGGACCGTCCACAAGGACTGACCCCCGATCCCTGTACCCCCCCGGGGCCTGCCGGTGGTTGTCCACAGGCCCGTACGGGGCGGTCGGAGCCGTCCGGCATACTCGACGGGTGAGCACGATTCCCGAGATCCGTACCCTGCCCGTGCCGGACGGCCTGGAGGGCGAGCGCGTCGACGCCGCCATCTCCCGCATGTTCGGCTTCTCCCGTACGAAGGCCGCGGAGCTCGCCGCGGCGGGGAAGGTCTCGGTCGACGGCTCGGTGGTCGGCAAGTCCGAGCGGGTACACGGCGGGGCCTGGCTCGAGGTCGAGATGCCGCAGGCGCCCGCGCCGGTGCAGATCGTCGCGGAGCCCGTCGAGGGCATGGAGATCGTGCATGACGACGACGACGTGGTCGTGATCGTCAAGCCGGTGGGCGTGGCCGCGCACCCGTCGCCCGGCTGGAGCGGCCCCACCGTCATCGGCGGGCTGGCCGCCGCCGGCTACCGGATCTCCACCTCCGGTGCCGCCGAGCGCCAGGGCATCGTGCACCGCCTCGACGTGGGCACGTCGGGCCTGATGGTGGTCGCCAAGTCGGAGCGGGCGTACACGTCGCTCAAGCGCCAGTTCAAGGAGCGCACGGTCGACAAGCGCTACCACACGCTCGTCCAGGGCCACCCGGACCCGACCAGCGGCACCATCGACGCGCCCATCGGCCGGCATCCGAACCACGACTACAAGTGGGCGGTCGTCGCCGACGGCAAGCCGTCCGTCACGCACTACGACCTGATCGAGGCCTTCCGCGCGGCCTCCCTGCTGGACGTGAAGCTGGAGACCGGGCGTACGCACCAGATCCGCGTGCACATGTCCGCCCACCGTCACCCCTGCGTCGGCGACCTGACGTACGGGGCCGACCCGACGCTCGCCAAGCGGCTGCGGCTGACCCGCCAGTGGCTGCACGCCGTACGGCTGGGCTTCGAGCACCCCGGTGACGGGCAGTGGGCGGAGTTCGACAGCGACTACCCGGCCGACCTGCAGAAGGCCCTGGACCAGGTCCGCGAGGAGACCTACGGATGAGCGGCACGCCCGCGTACACGGTGCGCGTCGCCGAGGACCCCGCCGACCTGGAGGCGTGCTTCGCGGTGCGCAAGGAGGTCTTCGTCGGCGAGCAGGGCGTCCCGGAGGACCTGGAGTACGACGCGCACGACGCCGGCGCGGTGCATGTGCTGGCGGTCCGCGAGGACGGCGTACCGCTCGGCACGGGGCGGCTGCTCCACGGCACGGGGGCCGCGGAGCGGACCGGCGGTGACCCGGCGGTCGGGTCGCTCGGGCGGCTGGCCGTCACGAGGGAGGCGCGCGGGCTGGGCGTCGGGGTCGCGCTCGTGCGGGCCATAGAGAAGGCGGCACACGCGCGTGGGCTGACAGCGGTCGACCTGCACGCGCAGACCCAGGCCCTCGGCTTCTACGAGCGGCTGGGGTATGCGGCGTACGGCCCCGAGGAGTTGGAGGCGGGGATTCCGCACCGGTCCATGCGGCGTTCTCTCTAGCGACCGTTCCGTCTCCCACTCGCGCACCGCCCGTTTCCAGTCGGTTGAGAGGCTGGGCGACCTTCTGTGGTCGCTCGCCGTCGGCGGCTCTCCCCGCGTATGCCTCACACGAACCGGCGTGCTTTTCGTCGGGGGCCCTGGTTAGCGTCTCTGCTCGGCTTAGGTATCCCTAGGGCAACCTAGGTCTCGGACATGGCGAAATGCCCGGTGTGCCGAACGTCTTCGTGCCCTGGTGCCGGTCGCCGAAGCGATCGGCCCGCGTGGCACGTCCCTCCGGACGCTGGTCGGTCCAGCTTGCACGGCTATGGGACCGAGGAGGGTGCCCGACGTCGCCTGGGCGCCGGGCGTGCACGTCACAGTATGCCATGGGATAGCTACGGATCGCTAAATCGGCTGGTGAGCCTCGGGATATGGCACGCAGCGTCGTCATTAGTGGTGGTGGTACGGGAATCGGGCTGGCTGCGGCTCGGGTGTTCGCGGCCGACGGGAATCGGGTGCTGTTGCTCGGGCGGCGGGCCGAGGTGCTGGAGGACCGGCTCGCCTCCCCGGGCGGGCGGGTGCTGTTCGTCAGCTCGATCGCCGCCTACCGGGGGTCCGGGAGCGGGGCGTACGCCGGTGCCAAGGCCGCGCTGCACCCGTACGCCCGTGATCTCGCCCGGGAGCTGGGTCCGCGCGGGATCACCGTGAACACCGTCGCGCCCGGCTACATCGAGGACACCGGGTTCTTCGGTGAGGCCATCGACCCCGCCCGCCGGGAGCGGCTGATCGGCGAGACCTTCGACGGGCGGGCCGGGACGCCCGGGGACGTCGCCGCCACCCTGCACTGGCTCGCCTCGCCCGGCGCCGCGCACATCACCTCACAGGTCGTGCAGGTCAACGGCGGCGCCGAACGCGGCAACTGAGGCGCCCCGCGTCACGTGGGACGTGCCGCCGCCCCGTCCGCGGAGGAGGAACGGCCTCCGGGGATCCGGGCCGGCGGTGGCGTCGCGTCCGCGGTGTTGACGCGCGGCAGCGCGTACGGGTGCTCCTTGGCCAGCCAGCGCACCATCTGCTCGCGGACCGTGACCCGGACCGTCCAGATGTCGTCGGCGTCCTTCGCCGTGACCAGGGCCCGCACCTGCATGGTGTTCGGGGTGGTGTCCGTGACGTCCAGGCCGCAGGCCCGGCCGTCCCAGGCCGGGCACTCGCGCAGGATGTCCCGCAGCTTCTCGCGCATCGCGTCCACCGGCGCCGTGTGGTCGACGTGGAGGTAGACGATGCCGGTCATCTGCGGGGTGCCGCGCGACCAGTTCTCGAACGGCTTCGAGGTGAAGTACGACACCGGCATGGTGATCCGGCGCTCGTCCCAGGTCCGCACCGTCAGAAAGGTCAGCGTGATCTCCTCCACGGTGCCCCACTCGCCGTCCACCACGACTGTGTCGCCGATGCGCACCATGTCGCCGAAGGCGATCTGGAGCCCCGCGAACATGTTGCTCAGCGTCGACTGGGCGGCCACACCGGCGACGATGCCGAGGATGCCGGCCGAGGCCAGCAGCGAGGCGCCCGCCGCCCGCATCGCCGGGAACGTCAGCAGCATCGCCGCCACCGCCACCACCCCGACGACGGCCGACACCACCCGCATGATCAGCGTCACCTGGGTCCGCACCCGCCGGACCCGGGCCGGATCGCGGTGCACGCGCGCGTAGCGGGAGTACGACGTCTCCACGACCGCCGCCGCGATCCGGACCACCAGCCAGGCCACCGAGCCGATCAGCACCAGGGTGAGCGCCCGGCCGATGCCGGTGCGATGGTCGTCCAGCAGTTGCGCCTGGTCGTAGGACCCTCTCAGCAGGGCCGCGCACAGCACCACCTGGTACGGGACGCGGCCGCGCCGCAGCAGACCCCACAGGGGTGTCTCACTGTGCCGGGTGTCGGCCTTGCGCAGCAGAAGGTCGGTGGCCCAGCCGATGAGGACGGTCAGCAGGACCGAGCCGCCGACCACGATCACGGGGCGGATCAGGTTCTCCATGCCCCCGAAAGTAACCGGGCGGGCGGGGCCTTGAACATGTGACTTCCGTGCAGAGACGCACACGGGGCGTTGTCGGTGCCGACTGGCACCATGGGCACATGAACATCATGCTCTTTCACTCGACCTACGGACTGCGCCCGGCCGTGCGCGCGGCGGCCGACCGGCTGCGGGCCGCCGGGCACGAGGTGTGGACCCCCGACCTCTTCGAGGGACGCACGTTCGAGACGGTGGAGGAGGCCAGGGACTACCGGGAGGAGATCGGCAAGGACGAGCTGCTGAAGAGAGCCGTCCTGGCCGCCGCGCCCTACTCGGAGAGAGGGCTGGTGTACGCCGGGTTCTCGCTGGGCGCGGCGATCGCGCAGACTCTCGCCCTCGGCGACGACAAGGCGCGCGGCCTGCTGCTCCTGCACGGCACCTCGGACCTGGCGCCGAACGTCTCGGTCGACGAGCTGCCGGTCCAGCTGCACGTGGCGGAGCCGGACCCGTTCGAGACCGACGACTGGCTGAGCGCCTGGTACCTCCAGATGGGCCGGGCGGGCGCCGACGTCGAGATCTACCGGTACGCGGGCGCCGGGCACCTGTACACCGACCCCGACCTGCCGGACTGGGACGAGGAGGCCGCCGAGGCCACCTGGAGGGTGGCGCTCGGCTTCCTCGACACGCTCTAGCCGGACCCGAGGGCCGGCCGGCTCAGACCGGGTCGTACGTGCGCTCCACCTTCTGCGTTCCGCTGCGCGTGCGGTACGAACGGGACCAGGAGGAGGTCGCGGTGGTGCTGGTGCGGTCGGACAGGACGTAGTAGTCCATCTGCGCGCGGTCGGCGGTGATGTCCAGGACGCCGTAGCCGTGACGGTCGGTGTCGACGAAGTGGACGTGCCGGTTGGCGGCCCGGATGATTGGCGAGGCGATCGCGGTGAGCGTGCCCTCCGGGACCTTGACGATGTCGTCGAGGTTGTCGGAGGTCACCGAGGTGACCACGAACTCGGTGGCGGCCGAGGCCGACAGCGGGTAGGTCCCCGCGTCCACGGGCACGTCGTTGGCCCACGCCATGTGGATGTCACCGGTCAGGAAGACGGTGTTGCCGATGGCGTGGGAGCGCAGGTGCGCCAGCAGTTCACGGCGGTCGTCGGTGTAGCCGTCCCACTGGTCGGTGTTGAGGGCCAGGCCCTCCTGGGGCAGGCCGAGCAGCTTGGCGAGCGGCTTGAACAGATCGGCGGAGAGGGAGCCGATGGCGAAAGGCGAGATCATCACCGAGTTGCCGACCAGCCGCCAGGTGGTGTCGGACGCCTTCAGCCCGGCCTTCAGCCAGTCGAGCTGGGCGCGGCCGGTGAGGGTGCGGTCCGGGTCGTCGACCGAGCCGTTGCCGACCGAGACCTGCTGCGAGCGGAAGGACCGCAGATCGAGCAGGGAGAGGTCGGCCAGCTTGCCGAAGCGCAGCCGGCGGTAGGTGGTGCCGGCGATGGCGGGCCGGACCGGCATCCACTCGAAGTAGGCCTGCTTGGCGGCCGCCTGACGGGCCGTCCAGGTGCCCTCGGTGCCCTCGGTGTGGTTCTCGGCGCCGCCCGACCAGGTGTCGTTGGCGATCTCGTGGTCGTCCCAGATCGCTACGACCGGCGCCTTCGCGTGCAGGGCCTGCAGATCGGGGTCCGTCTTGTACTTGCCGTGCCGGGTGCGGTAGTCGGCGAGCGTGAGGATCTCGTGCGTCGGCGAGGTCTGCCGTACGACGGTGCCGCGCGCGCCGTACTCGCCGGTGCCGTACTCGTAGATGTAGTCGCCGAGGTGCAGCCAGGCGTCCAGGTCGCCGCGGGCCGCGAGATGGCGGTACGAGGAGAAGTAGCCGGCTTCCCAGTTGGCGCAGGACACCACGCCGAAGCGCAGGCCGCTCACGGTCGCGTCCGCCGCCGGCGCGGTGCGGGTGCGCGCCACCGGGGAGTCCGTGCCGCCCGCCGAGAAGCGGAACCAGTAGTCGGTGGCCGGGGCGAGGCCGCGGACGTCCGCCTTGACGGTGTGGTCGGAGGCGGCGGTCGCGGTGAGGGAGCCCCGGCTGACGACGTTCGTCAGTGCCTTGTCGGTGGCGACGACCCAGCTGACCTCGGTGTCCGGGCCGAGCCCGGAGCCCGGCACCGCCTCGGCGGTGGGCGTCACCCGCGTCCACAGCAGGACGCCGTCGGACAGCGGGTCGCCGGAGGCGAGACCGTGCAGGAAGGCGGGGGCCTCGGCGGCCGCGCGGGCGGGCATCGCCGCGGCGAGCGGTCCGGCCAGAACAGCCGTCGCCGCCGCGGCCTTGACGACCGTACGGCGGCGCGGGGACAGCGAGTTGGCGCGCTCTGACGGGGTGTCGGCGCTCTCGGGTGATCTGTGTCGACTGGTCACGGGCGATGAGATTACTGACCAGTACGACGAAAGAGTGGGCGAACGTGAAATGTTCGCCCGCTCTTCCCCTACGTGTCGGACTCGGAGAACGTGGCCGGGTCAGGCCTTCAGGGCCGCCTCGATCGCCGTGTTGAAGTCGGCGACCGTCATCGGGGCGTTCTGCCCGTCCGAACCGGTCAGCGTCTTGTCGTCCATCTTCAGGGTCGGGGTGCCCGTGACGCCGCTGCTGTCGAAGGTCTTCGACATCTCCAGCGCCCACCGGTCATAGGTGCCGTCCTTCACCGCGTTCTGGAACTCGGTGTTGCCCTTCAGTTCCTTGACGGTGTCCGCGACCTTGATCAGGTAGGAGTCGTCCTTGAACTTGTCGTCGCTCTCCTCGGGGTGGTACTTCGCCGAGTACAGGGCGGTCTTGTACTCGAGGAACGCCTCGGGGCTGACGTTCAGCGCGGCGCCGAGGGCGCTCAGGGCGTTCTTGGAGCCCTCGCCGGTCAGGCTGCGGTCGAGGAAGGTGGCGCCGACGTACTGGATCTTGAACTTGCCGTCGTCGTAGTCCTTCTTCACCGTCGCGCCGACGGTCTGCTCGAACGTGGCGCAGACCGGGCAGCGCGGGTCCTCGTACATCACGAGGGTCTTCTTGGCGCTCTCCTTGCCGAGGACGACGGTCGTGCCGTTCTTGCCGCTGGTGTTGGCCGGCTTGACCAGCTTGGCGGTCTTGGCCTCGTCCCAGTAGCCGGGCTGGTTGGCCTGGACGACGGCGTAGCCTATGCCGCCGGCCGCGGCCAGCACGCCGATCGCCGAGGCGGCGACGATGATCTGCCGCTTGGCCTTGGCCCGCTTGGCCTGCTTCTCGCGCTCGATGCGCAGCCGCTCCCGGGCCGCCGTCTTCGCCGCCTGGGTGTTCCGCTTGCTCATGTCGGTGTTCTCCATCGAGGACGCGCACGCTCGTGCGCGGATATGTGTGAGGGACTGCTCGTGCTCGGTGATCCGGTGTCGGCGATCTCGCATTCGGCGATCTCGTGTCCGGTCGTCCGGTGCGGGCGGTGCCGCGCGGACGGTGTCGCCGGCCCGTGCCGCTCAGGCGGCGAGGGCGAGGGCGGCCGGGCGCGGTGGTCCGCGCCGGCCCGGACAGTGCACGAGGATCAGGTCACGGGCGGTGGCCGTACGGTGCGCGGGCCGCGGCAGGCGGCGGACCGCCGGGGCGCGTCGTACGGTCACGGCACGGACCGCGAGCAGCAGGGGCCGGAACGTGGTCGCGCCGGCCGCCCGCAGCAACTGGGCCAGCGCCCGCTCGCCCCGGCGCAGCCAGGCGGCCGCGATCAGGCCGACGGCGAGGTGCGCGGCGAGCAGCAGCCAGGCGGTGACCGGGTCGGAGTGGGCCAACAGGCCGCCGAGCCGGTCCGGGTCGGTGCCGGTGACTTGGGCCAGCGGGATGCCGACCCGGCTGCCGTTGCCGCACAGGACGTCCCAGCCGACCGCGGCCAGGGGACCTGCGACCGGGCCGCCGGCCCGGCCGTAGCAGACGTGCTGGCCGGTGGTGAAGATCGTGTCGGCGGCCAGTTCCAGCGGGATCAGCAGGGCCGCGATCCGCCCGAAGCCGCACTCGCGGCCCGCGAGGGCGTACGCGAGGACGAACACGGCGGCCGCGACGGCGGCCACCGTGTTGAACGGCAGCGGGGCCCGGGACAGCAGGACGTGCGACGCGGTGCTGAGCGTCACGACGACCGCCGTGAACAGCGCCGCGCGTACGGCTCTGAGTCGGGTCCCGGATATGTCCATTGCGCAGGAAGTGTGTCACGCGCTCCCGTAAGAGACCCCTAAAAGGTCCCTGTGAGAAGCCCGACTGTTAGCCACCTGTTGTCAGAGACCGGGGATCCGGCCGTTGCGGAACAGGTCGACGAAGATCTGGTGGTCCGCACGCGCGCGGGCGCCGTAGCCGTGCGCGAAGTCCACCAGAAGCGGTGCGAAGCTCTCCTCGTCGGCGGCGATGGCCGCGTCGATGGCCCGCTCCGTGGAGAACGGCACCAGGGACTCGCCGGAGGTGTCGTCCGCCGACGCGTGCATGGTGGCCGTGGCCCGGCCCAGGTCGGCCACGACGCCCGCGATCTCCTCCAGGTCGTCGATGTCGCCCCAGTCCAGGTCGACGGCGTACGGCGAGACCTCGGCGACGAGCTGGCCCGCGCCGTCCAGCTCGGTCCAGCCCAGCCACGGGTCGGCGTGCTGCTGCAGGGCGCGCTGGGAGATCACCGTGCGGTGGCCCTCATGCTGGAAGTAGTCACGGATCGCCGGGTCGGTGACGTGCCGGGAGACGGCCGGGGTCTGGGCCTGCTTGACGTAGATCACGACGTCGTTCTCCAGGGCGTCGCTGTGGCCCTCGAGAAGGATGTTGTACGACGGCAGACCGGCCGAGCCGATACCGATGCCGCGCCGCCCGACGACATCCTTCACCCGGTAGGAGTCCGGGCGGGCCAGGGAGGTCTCCGGCAGGGTCTCCAGATAGCCGTCGAAGGCCGCGAGGACCTTGTAGCGGGTGGCCGCGTCCAGCTCGATGGAGCCGCCGCCGGGCGCGAAGCGGCGCTCGAAGTCACGGATCTCCGTCATGGAGTCCAGCAGCCCGAAGCGGGTGAGGGAGCGGGCGTCCCGCAGGGCGTCCAGGAGCGGGCCCTCGGCGGTGTCCAGGGTGAACGGCGGCACCTCGTCGCTCTTGGCGCCGGTGGCCAGCGCGCGCATCCGCTCGCGGTACGCGCCCGCGTACACCCGCACCAGCTCGGTGATCTGGTCGTCGCCGAGCGCCTTCGCGTACCCGATGAGGGCGATCGAGGCGGAGAAACGCTTGAGGTCCCAGGTGAAGGGGCCTACGTAGGCCTCGTCGAAGTCGTTGACGTTGAAGATCAGCCGGCCCGTGGAGTCCATGTACGTGCCGAAGTTCTCCGCGTGCAGGTCACCGTGGATCCACACGCGCGAGGTGCGGTCGTCCAGGAACGGTCCGCTGTATGTCCTCCCGCCACCCCGCCCGGCGTTCTCCTGGTCCAGGTCGTGGTAGAAGAGCGCCGCCGTGCCCCTGTAGAACGCGAACGCCGAGGCCGCCATCTTGCGGAACTTCACCCGGAACGCGGCCGGGTCGGCGGCCAGGAGCTCGCCGAACGCGGTGTCGAAGACGGCGAGGATCTCCTCGCCGCGTTGCTCGTCGTTGAGCTGCGGGACCGACATCGCGGGTGCCTCCTGGTGCATATGTGTACGACAGCGTTTCTGTCGACTCCAACGGGCGGGGCCGTGCGAAAGTGCCCGCGGCCCCGGTGTGAAGGTACGCGGGGATGCGGCCCCGGTGTCAGTGGCGAGGCATAGACTTCGACGCTGACCCCCGGACTGTCCGCCCGCCCGTCGTCGAGTGTTTCCCTTGGAGGCCACGCCGTGTCGAAGCCGCCGTTCACGCACCTGCACGTCCACACCCAGTACTCGCTGCTGGACGGTGCCGCGCGGCTGAAGGACATGTTCAACGCGTGCAACGAGATGGGCATGACCCACATCGCCATGTCCGACCACGGCAACCTCCACGGGGCGTACGACTTCTTCCACTCCGCGAAGAAGGCCGGGATCACCCCGATCATCGGGATCGAGGCGTATGTCGCGCCCGAGTCGCGGCGCAACAAGCGCAAGATCCAGTGGGGCCAGCCGCACCAGAAGCGGGACGACGTCTCGGGTTCCGGCGGTTACACCCACAAGACGATCTGGGCGGCGAACGCGACGGGCCTGCACAACCTTTTCCGTCTCTCCTCCGACGCGTACGCCGAGGGCTGGCTGCAGAAGTGGCCGCGCATGGACAAGGAGACCATCGCCCAGTGGTCCGAGGGGCTCATCGCCTCCACCGGCTGCCCCTCCGGCGAGCTCCAGACCCGGCTGCGCCTCGGCCAGTACGACGAGGCACTGAAGGCGGCCGCCGACTACCAGGACATCTTCGGCAAGGACCGCTACTTCCTGGAGCTGATGGACCACGGCATCGACATCGAGCACCGGGTCCGCGACGGACTGCTGGAGATCGGCAAGAAGCTCGGCATCCCGCCGCTCGTGACGAACGACTCGCACTACACGTACGCGCACGAGGCGACCGCGCACGACGCGCTGCTGTGCATCCAGACCGGCAAGAACCTCTCCGACCCCGACCGCTTCAAGTTCGACGGCACGGGCTACTACCTGAAGTCCACGGACGAGATGTACGCCATCGACTCCTCGGACGCCTGGCAGGAGGGCTGCGCCAACACGCTCCTGGTCGCCGAGCAGATCGACACCGACGGCATGTTCGAGGCCCGCAACCTCATGCCGAAGTTCGACATCCCCGACGGCTACACCGAGGTCACCTGGTTCCGCGAGGAGACCATGCGCGGCATGCACCGCCGCTTCCCCGAGGGCATCCCGGACGACCGCATGAAGCAGGTCGAGTACGAGATGGACACCATCATCTCGATGGGCTTCCCCGGGTACTTCCTCGTCGTCGCCGACTTCATCATGTGGGCCAAGAAGCAGGGCATCGCCGTCGGCCCCGGCCGAGGCTCCGCGGCCGGCTCGATCGTCGCGTACGCCATGGGCATCACCGACCTCGACCCCATCCCGCACGGTCTGATCTTCGAGCGGTTCCTCAACCCCGAGCGCATCTCGATGCCCGATGTCGACATCGACTTCGACGAGCGTCGGCGCGTCGAGGTGATCAGGTACGTGACCGAGAAATACGGCGCCGACAAGGTCGCCATGATCGGCACGTACGGCAAGATCAAGGCCAAGAACGCCATCAAGGACTCCGCGCGCGTGCTGGGCTACCCGTACGCGATGGGCGACCGCATCACCAAGGCCATGCCCGCCGACGTCCTCGGCAAGGGCATCGACCTCAACGGCATCACCGACGCCTCGCACCCCCGCTACAGCGAGGCGGGCGAGGTCCGCGCGATGTACGAGAACGAGCCGGACGTGAAGAAGGTCATCGACACCGCCAAGGGCGTCGAGGGCCTGGTCCGGCAGATGGGCGTGCACGCCGCCGGCGTGATCATGTCCAGCGAGACCATCACCGAGCACGTCCCCGTCTGGGTGCGGCACACCGACGGCGTGACCATCACCCAGTGGGACTACCCGAGCTGTGAGTCGCTCGGCCTGCTGAAGATGGACTTCCTCGGCCTGCGCAACCTCACGATCATGGACGACGCCGTCAAGATGGTGAAGTCCAACAAGGGCGTCGACATCGACCTCCTCGCCCTGCCGCTCGACGACCCGACGACCTTCGAACTGCTCCAGCGCGGCGACACCCTCGGCGTCTTCCAGTTCGACGGCGGCCCCATGCGCTCACTGCTGCGCCTGATGAAGCCCGACAACTTCGAGGACATCTCCGCCGTGTCGGCGCTCTACCGCCCCGGCCCGATGGGCATGGACTCGCACACGAACTACGCGCTGCGCAAGAACAAGCTCCAGGAGATCACCCCGATCCACAAGGAGTTGGAGGAGCCGCTCGAGGAGGTCCTGGCCGTCACCTACGGCCTGATCGTCTACCAGGAGCAGGTGCAGAAGGCCGCCCAGATCATCGCCGGCTACTCGCTCGGCGAGGCCGACATCCTCCGCCGCGTGATGGGCAAGAAGAAGCCCGAGGAACTGGCGAAGAACTTCACCATCTTCCAGGCCGGCGCCCAGAAGAACGGCTACAGCGACGAGGCCATCCAGGCCCTGTGGGACGTCCTGGTCCCGTTCGCCGGCTACGCCTTCAACAAGGCCCACTCCGCCGCGTACGGACTGGTCTCGTACTGGACCGCCTACCTGAAGGCGAACTACCCGGCCGAGTACATGGCCGCGCTGCTGACGTCCGTCAAGGACGACAAGGACAAGTCGGCGATCTACCTCAACGAGTGCCGCCGTATGGGCATCAAGGTGCTCCCGCCGAACGTCAACGAGTCGGTGCACAACTTCGCCGCCCAGGGTGACGACGTGATCCTGTTCGGCCTGGAGGCCGTCCGCAACGTCGGCACCAACGTGGTCGACTCGATCATCAAGAGCCGCAAGGCGAAGGGGAAGTACGGCTCCTTCCCCGACTACCTCGACAAGGTCGAGGCCATCGCCTGCAACAAGCGCACCACGGAATCGCTGATCAAGGCGGGCGCGTTCGACACGCTCGGGCACACCCGCAAGGGCCTCACCGCCCAGTTCGAGCCCATGATCGACAACGTGGTCGCGGTCAAGCGCAAGGAGGCCGAGGGCCAGTTCGACCTCTTCGGCGGCATGGGCGAGGAGGAGACCAGCGAGCCCGGCTTCGGCCTCGACGTGCAGTTCACCGAGGACGAGTGGGACAAGACCTATCTGCTCGCCCAGGAGCGGGAGATGCTCGGTCTCTACGTCTCCGACCACCCGCTGTTCGGCCTGGAGCACGTGCTGTCCGACAAGGCGGACGCGGGCATCGCCCAGCTCACCGGAGGTGAGCACGCCGACGGCGCGGTCGTCACCATCGGCGGCATCATCTCCGGCCTGCAGCGCAAGATGACCAAGCAGGGCAACGCCTGGGCCATCGCCACCGTGGAGGACCTCGCGGGCTCCATCGAGTGCATGTTCTTCCCGGCGACCTACCAGCTGGTGTCGACCCAACTCGTCGAGGACGCCGTCGTCTTCGTCAAGGGCCGCCTCGACAAGCGCGAGGACGTGCCGCGGCTCGTCGCGATGGAGCTCCAGGTCCCCGACCTGTCCAACGCGGGCACCAACGCGCCGGTGATCCTCACCATCCCGGCCACTCGGGTCACCCCGCCGATGGTCAGCCGCCTCAACGAGATCCTCACCCACCACAAGGGTGACAGCGAGGTCCGGATCAAGCTCCAGGGCCCGACCAGGACGACCGTCCTGCGCCTGGACCGGCACCGGGTCAAGCCCGATCCGGCGCTGTTCGGCGATCTCAAGGTGCTGCTCGGCCCGTCCTGCCTGGCGGGCTGAGGCCTGGTGGGCTGAGCCCTGGCGGGCTGAGCCCTGGCGCGGACCGAAGCGCGAGGGGCGCGTCCGATCATGGACGCGCCCTTCGGTGTGCCTGGGCTGCAACAGCCCACTGCGCGGATGTCAGTTGTGCCCGAACCGCTTCTGCCGGCCCTTGCGGGCGACGTCCGCCGGGGTCGCCTGGGAGATCCGCTGCTCGGCCTGATCCTGCATCGAGGACTGCTGGGCCTGCTGCTGACTGCGCTCGGACTGCGGCTGTTTACGGTCCTGCTTCTTGTTCTTGGCCATGGGGATCTGCCTCCTGCGGGGGATGTAGGGACCAGGGCCGCGACCAGATTCACATAGGCTGACTTAAGGCGCATTTCGGATAATTACCGTCCGTGACAGGGCTTCTCGGAGCGCATCGGCTCGAAACGCCACGCCGAAGATCGAGTTCGGGCCGTTAACCCCCGCACGGTCGGGCAGACTCGAAGGAAGCCCGAAGCAAACCTCCCGGGAAGAGGGTGAGTCGTGTGGACCGCTGCATCGTCCTGGTGGACGCCGGGTATCTGCTGGGGGCCGCCGCGAGCCTCCTCGCCGGAGAGCCCTCGCGGTCCCGCATCACCGTCGATCACTCCGCCCTCGTCCAGGGCCTGCGTGAACAGGCCGAGTCCGACACCGAGCGGCCCCTGCTGCGCATCTACTGGTTCGACGGCGCCCCCGACCGCGTCCCCCAGCCGGAGCACCGCAGGCTGCGCGTGATGCCCCGGGTCACCGTCCGGCTCGGCGCCCTGACCCGCAGCGACGGACGCTGGGCCCAGAAGGGCGTCGACGCCGCCATGCACGCCGAACTGACCGAGCTGGCCCGCAACCGCGCCTGCTCCGACGTCGTCCTCGTCACCGGCGACGGCGATCTGCTGCCGGGCATGATGGCCGCCAAGGAACACGGCGTCGCCGTCCACCTCTGGGCCGTCCAGGCCGCCGACGGCGACTACAACCAGTCCGAGGACCTCGTCGCCGAGGCCGACGAACGGCGCGTCCTGGACCGTACGTGGATCACCAAGGCCGTACGCGCGAAGGAGCTCGGCGGGGTGTGCGCGCCGCCGCCCGCGCCCCGGCCCGAGATCGCCGCGATCCTCTCCGCGCCGCTGCCCGTCACGGGCCTCGCCCCCGCCGCCGAGCGCCCCGCCGAGGAGCCCGAGCATGCCGGAGCGGACGCCGCCGACCGCGCCGGCACCCAGGAGCGCGTCCCCGCGACCAAGGGCGTCCCCACCCCCAAGGACCTGGCCGCCCTGCGCGCACCCGGCCCCCACTCCGCCCCGCACCCCTCCACCGCGACCCTGCGCTGGTCCTCCGACAAGGGCTGGGTGGACCGGCCCGGCGGTGTCGCCGCCGAGCCCGCCGAGGCCGCCTCCATGCCGACGCTCGCCCAGCTGACCACGGCCGAACAGCGGTGGGCCGACCGCGAGGAGGACATCACCACCGTCGGCGGAGACCCGTACGAGGTGGGACAGGTCTTCGCCCGCCGCTGGATGGGCCGCCTCGGCGACCAGAACCATCTGCAGAAGCTGTCGGGCATGTACCCGCGGATCCCGCACCGCATCGACGGTGAGCTGCTCCGGTACGCGGCCCGCTTCGGACTCCTCGCGCACAAGGACGACCAGATCGACGAGCACGACCGCTACGCCATCCGGGCGGGCTTCTGGCGCGAGGTCGACGTCCGGACCGCCGCCGAGCACGCGCCCGCCGGGGACTGACGGCCCCCGAGAGCGGCCCCAAGGACGAGCGGAGGCTCCCGACCCCGTAGGCTCGTCCCTTGTGAGTACGCGCGCGGCATCGGCCATCCGGCACCCGGACGAGGTCGTGTGTGCCGTGCGCGGACTGACCAAGACCTATCGGGCGGTACGCGGCCGGCGCGGCGCCCCGGCGACCCCCGAGGTACGGGCCACCGACGCGGTGGAGCTGGACATCCGCCGCGGTGAGATCTTCGGGCTGCTCGGGCCGAACGGCGCAGGCAAGTCCACCCTCGTACGGCAGCTGACCGGGCTCATGCGGCCCGACGCGGGCACCGTGGAGATCCTCGGCCACGACATCGTGCGCCACCCCGAACGCGCCGCGCGGATCCTCGCCTACCTCGGCCAGGAGTCCACCGCCCTCGACGAGCTCACCGTCTCCCTCGCCGCCGAGACCACCGGACGGCTGCGCGGCCTCGACGCACGGCAGGCCCGGCAGGAACGGGACACCGTCCTCGACGAGCTGGCACTCACCCCGATCGCCGGACGCCCGCTGCGCAAACTGTCCGGCGGACAGCGGCGGCTGGCCTGCTTCGCGGCCGCGCTGGTGGGGGAGCGGCCACTGCTGGTGCTGGACGAGCCGACCACCGGCATGGACCCGGTCGCCCGGCGCGCCGTGTGGTCGGCCGTGGACCGGCGACGCGCCGAGCGCGGCACCACCGTCCTGCTGGTCACCCACAACGTCATCGAGGCCGAGACCGTCCTCGACCGGGTCGCCGTCCTGGACCGGGGCCGGGTCATCGCCTGCGACACCCCCACCGGGCTCAAGGAGCAGGTCGCCGGCGAGGTCCGGGTCGAGCTGGTGTGGCGGGAGCGGGCGCCGCTGGAGGTGCCCGAGGTCGCCGCGCTGCGCGAGCGCGCCGTGGAGTCCGGGCGCCGCTGGACACTGAGGCTCGCCCCCGACGAGGCCCGCGCCATCGTCGCCACCGTCACCGGCGGGGCCGCCTTCGCCGCCCTGGACGACTTCACCCTGGCCACGCCCAGCCTGGAGGACGTGTACCTGGCGCTGGGCGGGGCCGCGCGGCAGGGGCTGGTGCGGGCGTGAGCGATATGAGCAGGGTGAGCCCCCGGTCCGTATGGTCCCCCGTGTCTCCATGGTCCCCAGGGTCTCCATGGTGGTCCGTAGGGGTCGGTGTGAGAGCCGCAGGGAAGAGGAGCAGCGCCACGTGAGTGTCGTACCCGCCGAGGTTCTGCCGGGCAGCGCCCGGGCCGTCACCGGTACGGTCCGCGCGACCGCCGAGCTGGGGCCGCGCGCGCGGCTGTGGCCGTCGCTCGTGGCCGTGTACCGGGCGCAGCTCTCGCGTGCGCGGGTGGCGCGGATCCCGTTGCTGTTCGTGGCGACCTTCCAGTCGGTCGGCATCCTGATCATGATGCGGGGCGTCGTCGACGGGGGCAGCGAGGCCGAGGCGGTCGTCGCGGGGTCGGCGGTGCTCGTCGTCGCGTTCGTCGCGCTCAACCTGCTGGCGCAGTACTTCGGGCAGCTGCGGGCGAGCGGCGGGCTGGACCACTACGCCACCCTGCCGGTGCCGCCGGCGGCCGTGGTGCTGGGTGCGGCGGGGGCGTACGCCTCGTTCACCGTGCCGGGGACCCTGGTGACCGCGGTGTTCGGGTGTGCGCTGTTCGGGCTGCCGCTGACGCATCTGTGGGTGCTGGCGGCCGTGATTCCGCTGGCCGGGGCCGCGCTGTCCGGGCTGGGCGCCGCGTTCGGGCTGCTCGCGCCGCGGCCGGAGCTGGCCACCGTGCTGGGGCAGCTGGGCATGTCCGCCGCGCTGCTGCTGGGGGTCCTGCCGCCGGACCGGATGCCGGAGGCCGTGCGGTTCGCCCGGGATCTGCTGCCGTCGACGTACGGCGTCGAGGCCTTCGCGCGGACCTTCGGGACGGATCCGGACTGGGCGCTGGTGCTCGGGGACCTCGCGGTGTGCGCCGGTGTGGGCGTCGTTTCGCTGGCCGTCGCCACCTGGGCGTACCGGCGGGCCGCCGTCCGGTGACGCGCCGCACGGACGGGCCTGGCACGATGTCAGGGTGACCGCACCGCTGACTCCGCCTCCGCCGCCGCACGAACCGTCGCCGCAGGGCGCCTGGCCGCCTCCGCCCGGAGGGTACGTGGAGGTGGCGGCCGCGCCGCAGGATGCCTCGTACGGACAGGACGGGCCCGGGATGAAGACCGAACTGCGCGAGGCCGCCGTGGTCACGGTGGTGGTCGCGGTGGCCGGGGCGCTGCTCGGGGCGCTGTGGAGGTGGCTCGCGCCCTCCGTGCCGCTGGTCGGTGATGTGGTGAACGGGGCGTGGGTCGTCTACCTCAAGGACACCGAGGGGGAGCAGGCGGTCGGGGTGGACGGGACGTTCACGCTGCTGGCGCTGGGGTTCGGGGCCGTGAGTGCGGGGTGTGTCTTTGCGTGGCGGCGGCGTGGGGGTGTGCCGTTGGTGGTGGCGCTGATGGTCGGGGGGCTGTTGGGGTCGGTGCTTGCCTGGCGGCTGGGGGTGTGGCTGGGGCCCGGGTCGGATGTGATCGCTCAGGCGAAGGCCGCGGGGAAGGGGGTGACGTTCTCCGCGCCGTTGAAGCTGGGGGCGAAGGGGGCGTTGCTGGCGTGGTCGTTCGCGGCGTTGCTGGTTCATCTGGGGCTCACGGCGCTGTTCGGGCCGCGGGACCCCGATCCGTACGGGCAGGGGCCGGTTCCCAAGGACTCCTACGGGGCGCCGCTCGCGTAACGCGGATTCTCGCCCCCGCCGCCCTTACCCGTCCCATCCCCAGGGGGCTCTGCCCCCTGAACCCCCGATCGGCCCTGAACGGGCCTCGTCCTCAAGCTCCCCCAGAGGGGGCACCCCCAGACGGGCTGAATCAACTGGGCCCGCTCTGATCGGTGCCGCCCCCTACGCGTGGGTGGGGATCGGGACGGCAAACTGCTTCGTCTTCTGACGCCGGATGGACTGGGTGGGGTGCCTTTGTTCCGACCGAGTCGGGTGGTGGGTGGGCATAGGCCGGGGGTCTGGGGGCGGGAGCCCCCAGGGGCTCGGGCGGCGTCAGGCTCGGCCGATTGGGGCCAGGACTGCCGCTGTCAGGGTGGCCAGGTCGGTCGGGGCGAGTTCGACCTCCAGGCCCCGGCGGCCTGCTGAGATGCAGATCGTGGGGTGGGCGGTGGCCGAGTCGTCGAGGACTGTGGGGAGTCTCTTGCGCTGACCGAGGGGGGAGATGCCGCCTCGGACGTAGCCCGTGGTGCGTTCGGCCAGGGTGGGGTCGGCCATGGCGGCGCGTTTGCCGCCGACCGCTGAGGCCAGGGCCTTGAGATCCAGGGAGCCGGCCACCGGCACCACGGCGACCGTGAGGGTGCCGTCCACCTCCGCCACCAGCGTTTTGAAGACCCGGTCGGGGGACACGCCCATCGCCTCCGCGGCCTCCTCGCCGTAGGACGGGTGGCTCGGGTCGTGGTCGTAGGAGTGGACCGTGAAGTCCACGCCCGCCGAGGTGAGGGCCACCGTGGCGGGGGTGCCGCCGGACTGCTGCTGCTTCTTCGGCTTCTTCGCCATGGGTTACGTGCGCCTTCGGGTGTCTTCAGTTGAGACTTGTCGGGCCGCGCGTCAGGTCCGACGCGGGCAGCGAGGGCAGGCTACGGATGATCGCCGTCTCCGTGCGAAGGAGTTTCAGTTCGTCGCGGAGCCGGGACGCCGTGTCGGGTGCCTGGAGGAGGCGCTGCTTCGTCGGGGTGTCGAGCATCATCGCCGCGGCCACCAGGTAGGACACCACCGCGGGGTCGTCGGGGAGGTCCGCACCGGTGGTGAGGGAGCGTTCGCGGGCGCCCGCCAGGCGCTTCTGGTACTGGCGGAAGGCTCGCAGGACGCCTTCCGCGAGGGCGCCCGCCTCGTCCCCCGGGTCCTCCGGGAGCGCTTCCAGCTCCGCCGTGAGGAAGGGGCCAGAGGCGTCCACCGACAGGAGGCGGACCCGCGTCGTGCCCGTCGCCAGGACCTCGAAGGTGCCGTCGGCCCGCTCGCGGATCGTCGCGGCGTCGGCGACGCAGCCGGTGCCGTGGAACGCCCTGAGGGGATCCGCGCCGAAGCCGGCCGCCGGGCCGCGCTCGGGCAGCGCAGTCTGGTCGGGCAGGCCCGGCGCGGTGGGCGCGACCTCGTGGCCGTCGCGGATGGCGACGACGGCGAACCGGCGTGGTTCGTCCTCGGCGGTCTTGAGCAGCTCGCGCATCATGGCGCGATAGCGCTCCTCGAAGACGTTCAACGGGAGCACCAGACCCGGGAACAACACCGAGTTCAGGGGGAAGAGCGGCAGACGGACGGTGGTCACGGCGCAGAAGCCTAGTGGTCGTCCGGGTGCGCTCGGTCGCCGTGACCATTTCGTGGATGCCACGGTTCGGGCACGGCCCGTCCCGTGTACACGGCCTCGCGCACCGCCAGGAAGTGTCCGAGGGGGTCGTCGGAGAGCCGGCTCCAGGGGAAGGAGGTGGCGTACGGGCCGATCAGGCGCAGCTGGACGAGGGTCTCGTCGAGGCGGCCGAGGCGGACGAGCACGTAGGTCAGCAGGTTGCGTGTCTCGGCGGTCCACGGGTCCAGGGACGGGAAACGGGCCGAGAGGGCCGTCGCGCGGTCGGCCGCCGCGTCCAGCCGCTCGCGCGGCACCTCGGGGCCGCAGCCGTCGGTGAGATAGGCGAAGGCCGCCCGGACGGGGAGCGCCTGGACCAGCGATCCCGCCGGGGCGTCCTGGGCGGCCCGGTCGGCGAAGTCGAAGCACTCGCGGTGCGAGCCGTGCCAGGACTGGGCGAGATAACGCTTGGCGGCGACATGGCAGCCGTAGTGGTGCGGGGCGCGGCGCACCGCCGCCTCCCACAGCTCGCCGAAGTACTTGTGCCCGGCCCGTGCGCCGCGCGCGTGGTCCAGGGCGATCCGCCACGGCACCGGGTCGCGGTGGTCGCTCTGCGCGGCCGCGGTGATCAGCGGGCTCACCTCGCGCAGCAGTTCGGCGCGCGCCGGTGACTGCCAGGCGCGGTTTACCGCGAGCTGGGCCGAGACGAGCAGCAGGTCCGGGTCGCGGGGCGCCGCCGCGCGCCACTCCTCGAACCACTCCGTGCGGGAGTGCGCGAAGGAGGCCAGGCGGGTCACATAGCGGTCGCGGTACTCCCACTCGGCCCGTTCACGGGTGAGGGACAGCAGCTCGGCCGCCGTCTCGTACGAGCCACGGCCGGCCGCGACGAGCGCCGGGCCGAGCCGGTCGTCGGGCACGTCGAGGAGCACCTCGTCGTCGGCGGGAAGCCCGGCGCCGGGGTGGGGGGCGGCGGTCGTCCGGGCCGTCCGGGAGAGCCGGGAGGCACGGATGAAGGGGGGCAGCAGAGCCATGGTGCCGCCCATTGAAAAGCCGCAGGTCGGGTTGCGCCAGAGGGTGCGGGCAACCCCTGGAAAGTTGTACGCCGCCAGGTCAAGGAACAGCAAAAGGTGAGCGGTGTTCAGGGATTGTTCGTGCACCGACAAGGGGGTTCTGTGGAGATCCACCCCCCCAGGTTTCAGCCCGCAGCGACCGGGCGCGTGACCCGCGCCGCAGCAGCCGCGTCACCCGCGCCGCAGCAGCCGCGTCGCCCCCGCCGCCACCGTCGTCGCCAGGATCCAGCCGAGCAGGATCAGTGCCGTCGACAGCCACTGCCAGCCGCCGGTGAGCTGCCACTGGCCGACCTGGCCCAGGTCGATCACCGGCAGCAGCAGGTCGAGGGTGAACAGGGCCGGGTTCCAGGGCGGATGCCCTACGGGGTTCACCGGTGGATGCGGGGCGTTCGCGAAGGCCAGGGAGCTCGCCGCCCACAGCACCGCCATCCACACCGCCGCCCGGCCCGGCCGGTACCCGTAGGCGACCGTCCAGTCCTGCACATAACCCCAGAACTTCGCGGCCGGCGGCAGGGTCTCGCGGCGCCGGCGCTGCTTGGCGAGCAGCACCTCGCGGGCGTCCTCGTCCTCCCCGCCCGCCCGCAGCACCGTCGCAAGGCGCTCGTACGGCTCCGGCGCGTACTCGGCGGTCGAGGCGGCCACCCACTCCAGCCGGGCCGCCAGCGGGAACGGGCCCTGCGGCACCAGGTTCTCGTAGGAGAAGCCGCCCATGTGCAGATTGCCGGGCCCCGGCCACGCGCTCGCGCGGTCCACCAGGTTGATCACCCGGGCGCCGGACAGCACCACCTTGCCGCGCTGCGGCCCCTCCCCGAGGAACCGCAGCTCGGGCGTCTGCACCCGGACCAGCGACAGCTCCTGGTCGTCCGTGAAGGAGAACCGGGCCCGCTCCAGGTCGACCGCCTCCCCGAACCGCCCGTCGTCCAGCCGTATCCCGCCCCGGCACTCGAACCGCTGGATGCGCGTCCCGCGCGCGGGGGTCGTCCCGCTCAGCGCCTGCCGGCCGACGCCCGCCGGGGTCAGATACAGCGAACGCTCCACCGTCAGCTGCGGCGCGTTCAGCGCGAGCCGGGTGTACGGGTTGGCCAGCCGGGCGCCGCGCAGGCTCAGCGACACGCCGATCTTGGCGCTGCGCATGCTCAGCTCGCCGTGCGACTCCAGCAGCTCCGCCTGGAGGTCCTGGCCGACGGTCATGCCGTCGGCGGCGATGGAGCGGCCCGTACGGTCGCGGTACACGATCGCCTGGTTGAGCAGCAGGTCGGTGCCGATGTGCGCGTCGGTGAGCCGTACGCCGTTGTGGAAGCGGCAGCGGGGGAGATGCAGATCGCCCTCAGTGTGCAGCCGGGCCGCCTCCAGCCGCGGCACAGAGCAGTCCACCATCCTGAGGGTCGCGAACCGCGACTCCGGCAGGAGCACGTCCCGCTCGAACCGGCAGCGCTTCAGCTCGACGTACGGCACCACCGTGCCGCCCGCCAGTTCGAGGCTGCCGCTGATCCGCACACCGACCAGCTTGAGGCTGGACACCCGGCCGGCCAGCGCGGGCGGCCCGTCCAGCAGCAGCCAGGCGACGATCCTGGCGCGCACGGTCCGCTCCCCGCCCCACGGATGCCCGCCGTGCGGATCGTCGACGACGGCGTCCCCGCTGCTGAGGTCGTACACACTGCCGTTGCGGAAGGCCTGCCACATGCCGGCCTCCGCGGCGGTCAGATCATCCGGGATGTCTCCCGTGGCGGTTCCGTCCCCTTCGGTCATCATCTGTCACCCCCTCGGTCACTCTCAGCCGTTGATGCCCTTGCGTGACCCTCCGGAAGCAAGACGTGAAGGTGATCTTCCGGGTTCCGGCCAGGTTCCGTATCAGCCACTGATACGCGCGGACGGCGCCGGATCCCGGTCTGAGAGAATTGGGCTGTGATCTCTCGAATCGATCTGCGCGGCGACGCCCTTCCCGAGGGCCCCGCCCTGCGTGACCTGCTGCCCCGAGCCGAGTTCGACGTTCAGGCCGCCCTGGAGAAGGTGCGCCCGATCTGCGAGGCCGTGCATCATCGGGGCGACGCGGCGCTGATCGACTTCGCCGAGAAGTTCGACGGGGTACGGCTGGAATCCGTACGTGTTCCCGCCGAGGCCCTCGCCGACGCGCTGGAGCAGCTCGACCCGGCCGTGCGCGCGGCCCTGGAGGAGTCCATCCGCCGCGCCCGTCTCGTCCACCGCGAGCAGCGCCGTACGACCCACACGACCCAGGTCGTGCCGGGCGGGTCCGTGACCGAGAAGTGGGTGCCCGTGGAGCGCGTCGGGCTGTACGCGCCCGGCGGCCGGTCGGTCTACCCGTCGTCGGTGGTCATGAACGTCGTGCCCGCGCAGGAGGCCGGGGTCGAGTCCATCGCGCTCGCCTCGCCCGCGCAGGCGGACTTCGATGGGCTGCCGCACCCGACGATCCTCGCCGCCTGCGCCCTGCTCGGCGTCGACGAGGTGTACGCGGCCGGTGGCGCGACCGCCGTCGCGATGTTCGCGTACGGCACCGAGTCCTGCGCGCCCGCCACCATGGTCACCGGCCCCGGCAACATCTGGGTCGCCGCCGCCAAGCGCTACTTCACCGGCAGGATCGGCATCGACGCCGAGGCCGGTCCGACCGAGATCGCGGTCCTCGCCGACGACACGGCCGACCCGGTGCACGTCGCGTCCGACCTGATCAGCCAGGCCGAGCACGACCCGCTGGCCGCCGCCGTCCTGGTCACCGACTCCGTCGAGCTGGCGGACGCGGTCGAGAAGGAGCTGGAGCCGCAGATCGCGGCCACCAGGCACATCGACGACCGGATCGTCCCGGCCCTCAAGGGCCGCCAGTCCGCGATCGTCCTCGTCGACGGCGTCGACGAGGGACTGCGCGTGGTCGACGCGTACGGCGCCGAGCACCTGGAGATCCAGACGGCCGACGCGGCGGCCGTCGCCGACCGGGTGAAGAACGCGGGCGCGATCTTCGTCGGGCCCTGGGCGCCGGTCTCCCTCGGCGACTACGCCGCCGGGTCCAACCACGTGCTGCCCACGGGCGGCTGCGCCTGCCACTCCTCGGGCCTGTCGGTCCAGTCCTTCCTGCGCGGCATCCACATCGTCGACTACACGAAGGACGCGCTGGCCGAGGTCGCGCACCACGTGGTGACGCTGGCGGAGGCGGAGGACCTGCCCGCGCACGGCGCGGCGATCAAGGCAAGGTTCGGGTGGAAGGTACCGGCGAGCAAGTGAACCTCGGAATCGACGATCTCCCCGTACGGGACGAGCTGCGCGGCAAGTCCCCCTACGGCGCGCCCCAGTTGGACGTCCCCGTACGGCTGAACACCAACGAGAACCCCTACCCGCTGCCCGAGCCGCTGGTCGAACGGATCGCGGAGCGGGTCCGCGAGGCCGCCCGCGACCTCAACCGCTATCCCGACCGCGACGCCGTCGAACTGCGCACACAGCTCGCCAAGTACCTGACGGACACCTCCGGGTACGAGGTCGGTCTCGCCAACGTCTGGGCCGCCAACGGCTCCAACGAGGTCCTCCAGCAGCTGCTGCAGACCTTCGGCGGACCGGGCCGTACGGCGATCGGCTTCGAGCCGTCGTACTCGATGCACGCGCTCATCGCGCGCGGGACGGGGACGGGCTGGATCTCGGGGCCCCGGGGCGACGACTTCACCATCGATCTCGCGTCGGCCGAGAAGGCCCTCGCCGAGCACCGCCCGGACGTCGTCTTCATCACCACCCCCAACAACCCCACCGGCACCGCCGTCCCGGCCGAGACGGTCCTCGCGCTGTACGAGGCCGCCCAGGCGGCAAAGCCGTCGATGGTCGTGGTGGACGAGGCGTACATCGAGTTCAGCCACGGCGACTCGCTGCTGCCGCTGCTCGAAGGCCGGCCGAATCTCGTCGTCTCGCGGACGATGTCCAAGGCCTTCGGCGCGGCCGGGCTGCGCCTCGGCTACCTCGCCGCGCACCCGGCGGTCGTGGACGCCGTACAGCTGGTGCGGCTGCCGTACCACCTGTCGGCCGTCACCCAGGCGACCGCGCTGGCCGCCCTGGAGCACACCGACACGCTGCTGAAGTACGTCGAGCAGCTGAAGTCGGAGCGGGACCGGCTGGTGAGCGAACTGCTCGCGATCGGCTACGAGGTCACGGTGTCCGACGCCAACTTCGTGCAGTTCGGCCGGTTCGCCGACGCCCACGAGGTCTGGCAGCAGATCCTCGACCGGGGTGTGCTGGTCCGCGACAACGGTGTGCCGGGCTGGCTGCGGGTCACCGCCGGAACCCCCGAAGAGAACGACGCGTTCCTCGACGCGGTCCGTGAAGTCAAGAAGGAGCAGAGCGCATGAGCCGCGTAGGACGTGTAGAGCGCACGACGAAGGAGACCTCGGTCCTCGTCGAGATCAACCTCGACGGCACGGGCAAGGTCGACGTGTCGACCGGCGTCGGCTTCTACGACCACATGCTCGACCAGCTCGGCCGCCACGGTCTGTTCGACCTGACCGTGAAGACCGACGGCGACCTGCACATCGACTCGCACCACACCATCGAGGACACCGCCCTCGCCCTCGGCGCCGCCTTCAAGCAGGCACTCGGCGACAAGGTCGGCATCTACCGCTTCGGCAACTGCACGGTCCCGCTGGACGAGTCCCTCGCCCAGGTGACGGTGGACCTGTCCGGCCGCCCGTACCTCGTGCACACCGAGCCCGAGAACATGGCGCCGATGATCGGCGAGTACGACACCACGATGACCCGGCACATCCTGGAGTCCTTCGTCGCCCAGGCCCAGATCGCGCTGCACGTGCACGTGCCCTACGGGCGCAACGCGCACCACATCGTGGAGTGCCAGTTCAAGGCCCTCGCCCGTGCGCTGCGCTACGCCAGCGAGCGCGACCCGCGCGCGGCCGGCATCCTCCCCTCCACGAAGGGTGCGCTGTAAAGCCATGAACGGTCTGTCGACCATTCTGATCGTCGTCGGCCTGTTCCTGGCCGGCGGCGTCTACTCCTTCGTCAAGCAGGACATGCCGAAGAGCCTGATCGTGCTGCTGTCGATCGGCGCCGGGATGTGCCTCGTCGCCGGAGTACTGAGGCTGGAGGTGTGGAGTTGAGCGCGGTGAACAAGAAGGTCGTCGTCTTCGACTACGGCTTCGGCAACATCCGCTCCGCCGAGCGCGCCCTCGCGCGCACCGGGGCCGACGTCGAGATAACGCGTGACTTCGACAAGGCCATGAACGCCGACGGGCTGCTGGTGCCCGGCGTCGGCGCCTTCGCCGCCTGTATGACGGGCCTGCGCGAGGCGCGCGGCGACTGGATCATCGACCGCCGGCTGTCCGGCGGACGCCCCGTGATGGGCATCTGCGTCGGCATGCAGATCCTGTTCGCGCGCGGCATCGAGCACGGCGTCGAGACCGAGGGCCTCGACGAGTGGCCCGGCTCGGTCGAGCCGCTCCAGGCCGAGATCGTGCCCCACATGGGCTGGAACACCGTGGACGCCCCCGCCGACTCCGAGCTGTTCGCCGGCCTCGACGCGGACGCCCGGTTCTACTTCGTGCACTCCTACGCCGTCCACGACTGGTCCCTGGAGACCCACAACCAGGCCATGCTCGCGCCCAGGGTGACCTGGTCGACGCACGGCAAGCCGTTCGTGGCGGCCGTGGAGAACGGCGCCCTGTGGGCCACGCAGTTCCACCCCGAGAAGTCCGGCGACGCCGGAGCCCAGCTCCTCACCAACTGGATCGGAACCCTGTGAGCAAGCTCGAACTCCTCCCCGCCGTCGACGTCCGCGACGGCCGGGCCGTCCGCCTCGTGCACGGCGAGTCCGGCACGGAGACCTCGTACGGCTCCCCGCTCCAGGCCGCCCTCGCCTGGCAGCGGGCGGGCGCCGAGTGGCTGCACCTGGTCGACCTGGACGCCGCGTTCGGCACCGGTGACAACCGGGCCCTGGTCCGCGAGGTCACCGAGGCGATGGACATCAAGGTGGAGCTGTCCGGCGGCATTCGCGACGACGCCGCCCTCGCCGCCGCGCTCGCCACCGGCTGCACCCGCGTCAACCTCGGCACCGCCGCCCTGGAGACCCCCGAGTGGGTCGCCAAGGTCATCGCCGAACACGGCGACAAGATCGCGGTGGGCCTGGACGTACGCGGTACGACCCTGAAGGGCCGCGGCTGGACCCGCGACGGCGGCGACCTCTACGAGACGCTGGAGCGGCTCGACAAGGAGGGCTGCGCCCGGTACGTCGTCACCGACATCGCCAAGGACGGCACCCTGCAGGGCCCCAACCTGGAGCTGCTGAGGAACGTCTGCGCGGCGACGGACCGGCCGGTCGTGGCGTCGGGCGGCGTGTCGTCCCTGGACGACCTGCGCGCCATCGCCGAACTGGTACCCCTCGGTGTCGAGGGCTCCATCGTCGGGAAGGCGCTCTACGCGAAGGCGTTCACCCTGGAAGAGGCCTTGGAGGTTGTGTCGCGATGACGTCCGAAGCCGTACGGCGGGTGCAGAGCGGAAGTCCCTGGGAGGAGAGTTTCGGGTTCGCACGCGCCGTCGCGGCGGGAGACCGTGTGCTGGTGGCGGGCACCACGTCCTTCAAGGGTCGGGTGCTCTACGGGGAGGGCGACCCCTACGAGCAGGCCAAAGTGGCCTTCACCGGCGCGGTCGAGGCGATCGGCGAGTTCGGACTCGGTGTGGAGTCCGTGATCCGTACCAGGATGTACCTGACGCATTCGCGGGACGTCGACGAGGTGGGCCGGGCGCACAAGGAGATCTTCGACGCGGTGCGCCCGGTCTCGACCCTGCTGGTCGTGGAGGGGTTCGTCGACCCGCGCATCCTGGTCGAAGTGGAACTAGAGGCATTCAGAGGAGCCGTGAACTCATGACCCTGGCGGTCCGAGTCATCCCCTGCCTGGACGTGGACAACGGCCGGGTCGTCAAGGGCGTCAACTTCCAGAACCTGCGCGACGCGGGCGACCCCGTCGAGATGGCCAAGGTGTACGACGCCGAGGGCGCCGACGAACTCACCTTCCTGGACATCACCGCCTCGTCCGGCAACCGCGAGACCACCTATGACGTGGTGCGCCGCACCGCCGAGCAGGTGTTCATCCCGCTGACCGTCGGCGGCGGGGTGCGCACCCCCGAGGACGTCGACAAGCTGCTGCGGGCCGGCGCCGACAAGGTGGGCGTCAACACGGCCGCCATCGCCCGTCCGGAGCTCATCAAGGAGATCGCCGAGCGGTTCGGCAGCCAGGTGCTGGTGCTGTCGGTGGACGCGCGCCGCACCGCGTCCGGGTCTTTCGAGGTCACCACCCACGGCGGCCGCAAGGGCACCGGCATCGACGCGATCGAGTGGGCGCACCGGGCGGCCGAGCTGGGCGCTGGCGAGATCCTGCTGAACTCGATGGACGCGGACGGCACCAAGGACGGCTACGACATCGAGATGATCGAGGCCGTCCGCAAGCACGTCACCGTCCCGCTGATCGCCTCGGGCGGCGCGGGCAGGCTCGGCGACTTCCCGCCGGCCGTCGAGGCGGGCGCGGACGCGGTGCTGGCGGCGTCGGTGTTCCACTTCGGCGACCTGCGGATCGGCCAGGTCAAGCAGTCGCTGCGGGAGGCGGGGCATCCCGTACGGTAGTGCGACTCGTAATCCCTGGTAGCGATCTCGGTAGTGATCATGATGGGGGCGGTTCTAGTGTGCCCACATGCCTGCAATCACGGTCGACCTCACCGAGGAAGAACTGGATGACCTCCGCGCGGAGGCAAAGAAGCAAGGCGTCTCCGTCAAACGGCTCGTGCACGACATCCTGATCGAGGAAGTGCGCATGCGCCAGAAGCAGCGGTTTGTCGAGGGGGCTACGAGGCACGCCCGGGAGATCATGGCGGACTTCGAGGAGCGCTTTCCGGTGGGGCTGCGGTGAGGCCGGTTCAGGCCGAGTACGGGGACTGGGCGAAACTCGTCGGCGATATCCGAGCGGATGAAGCCGACCTGACCGACGTCGCGCGACTGCTGCGCGAGTGGTCGGAGTGACCAGTTGTCCGTCAACCCGGCGATAACCACTACGGCGGAGCGGGTCGTCCCGGTCCGCCCCGCTCACCGGGATCCCAACGTCCTGCGCTGGCTCGGTGCCTACACCGCCTCGATGGTCGGCGACAGCGTGTACTACCTCGCCCTGTCCTGGGCCGCCGTACAGGCGGGTACGCCCGCGCAGGCGGGGCTGGTGATGACGGTGAGCGCCGTGCCGCGGGCGCTGCTGATGCTGGGCGGGGGAGTGGTCGCCGACCGGCTGGGGCCGCGCCGGGTCGTCATCGGCAGCGATGCCGTGCGCTGCGCGGCTGCCCTCGCCGTGGCCGCGCTGCTGGCCCTGACCAGCCCGGGGCTGTGGCCGCTGGCCCTGCTCGCCCTGGTCTTCGGCACCGTCGACGCCGTGTTCGTGCCGGCCGTCGGCGCGCTGCCCGCGCGCGTGACGAGTCACGGCCAGCTCGCGCGCGTGCAGGGCATGCGGGGGCTCGCGATCCGGTTCGCGAGCGTCGTCGGCGCCCCGCTCGGCGGCCTCGCTGTGGCGACGGGCGGGGCGGCCGCCGCGTTCGGGCTCGCCGGGCTGCTCATCGCGGTGTCGGTGCCGCTGCTGGTCTCCGTCCGGATACGGGAGCTGCCCGCCGACGACAGGGCGAGCGCCTCGGGCGGCACCGCCTGGCGCGACCTGGTGGTCGGGCTGCGCCACATCCGCCGCCACCGCGTGCTCGCGCCGCTGGTGCTGGCCATCGCCCTGGGGGACCTCGGCTTCGTCGGACCGCTCAATGTCGGCCTGACCCTGCTGGCCGACGAGCGCGGATGGGGCGCCTCCGGAATGGGCTGGGTGCTCGCCGGGTTCGGCGTCGGCGCGGGCGCCGCCTCACTGCTGCTGACCGTACGAGGGCGGCTCCCGCATGCCGGACAGGTCGCCGGCTGGTCGATCATGGCGGGCTCGCTCGCCATCGGCGCCCTCGCGTACGCGCCGACGGTCGCCGTCGCCGTCGGCACGGCCCTGCTGGTGGGACTGCTGGCCGGGCTCAGCGGCGCCCTGTGCGGCGCCCTGCTGCAGACCCAGGCCGACCCCGCGTACCTGGGGCGGGTCACCGCCGTGTCCAGTCTGGTCAGCCTCGGGCTCAGCCCGCTCAGCATGCCGGTGTCCGCCACCGCCATCGGGGCGTGGGGATGCGGCCCGGTCTTCCTGGTCAGCGCGGCGGTCTGCGGCCTCGGCGGGGTCGTCGCCCTCTGCGTCCCCGCCCTGCGCCGCGCCGAACTCCCCCGCTGACTCTCACTCCTTCGGCTGGGCCAGCTGCACCAGATTGCCCACCGTGTCGTCGAGTACGGCCGTGATCACCGGGCCCTGCTCCTGCGGGGCCTGGGTGAACTCCACGCCCCGGGCGCGCAGCCGGTCGTACTCCTTGTGGATGTCGTCGACCGAGAAGACGATGCACGGCAGCCCCGCCCCCTTCACCGCCGTGCGGTACGGCTCCGCGATGGGGCCCTGCCCGGGCTCCAGCAGGAGCTGCAGGTCCTGCTGGGCGCCCTCGGGCGCGCCGACGGTGACGAACAGCGTGCCGCCGCCCAGGTCCATGTGCATCCGGGTCTCGAAGCCCAGGACGTCCGTGTAGAACGCGTGGGCCTTCGCGACGTCGTCGACGTACACGCTGGTCATGGCTACTTTGATCACGGGGGTGCCCTTTCAGCCCGTTCAGATGCCCAGCTGCCTGCCGTTGTGCAGCTTCTCGATGGCGTCCTCGTCGCCGGCCAGCTCCACCTTCGCGGCGCTCTGCCGGCCGCACAGGAACAGCAGCAGCTCCGACGGTTCCCCGGTGACGGTCACCACCGGCGCGCCGCGCTGTGCGACCACCGTACGGCCGTCCGCGCGGCGCAGCACGAGACCCGTCGGCGCGCCGCGGCCCATCAGCCGGGCGGTGCGCTCCATCCGGGACCACAGCGCGTCCTGGAACACCGGGTCGAGCTCCCGGGTCGTCCACTCGGGCTGGGCCCGGCGGACGTCCTCGGTGTGGACGTAGAACTCGATCGTGTTGGACGCCTCGTCGATCTGCTTCAGCTGGAAGGGTGAGAACCGCGGCGGGCCGGTACGGATCAGCTGGATCAGCTCCTCGTACGGCTTCGCGGCGAACTCCGCCATCACCTTGTCCAGCCGGGGCGCCAGCTGCTTGATCAGGATGCCCCCGGCGGCGTCCGGCCGGCGCTCGCGCACCACCACGTGCGCGGCCAGGTCCTGTGTCTCCCAGCCCTCGCAGAGGGTCGGCGCACCGGGACCGGCGGTCTCCAAGAGGTCGGCGAGAAGAAGCCGTTCACGCTTGGCGAAAGTCGACATGCGGTCAGCCTACGACCGCCCGCCGGGTCCGCACAGTGGACAACGTCCGGTCACTGTCAGTCGCGCGCGGCACAATGGCACCCATGACCAGCACGCCCCCTCCCAGCAGCCTGGACCCCGAGATCGCCGCGCGCCTCAAGCGCAGCGCCGACGGGCTCGTCCCCGCCATCGCCCAGCAGTACGACACCGGTGAGGTGCTCATGCTCGGCTGGATGGACGACGAGGCGCTGCACCGCACCCTCACCACCGGCCGCTGCACCTACTGGTCGCGCAGCCGCCGTGAGTACTGGGTCAAGGGCGACACCTCCGGCCACGTCCAGCGGGTGAAGTCCGTGGCGCTGGACTGCGACGCCGACACCCTGCTGGTCAAGGTCGACCAGGTCGGCGCCGCCTGCCACACCGGCGCGCGCACCTGCTTCGACGCCGACGTGCTCCTCAAGGACGCCGATTCGGGCGTAACCGCCTCGGATCAGTAAGGTCAGCCGCCATGGACCTCGAGACCTTCCGCAAGCTCGCCACCGACCGACGGGTCATCCCGGTCACCCGCAAGCTCCTCGCCGACGGCGACACCCCGGTCGCGCTCTACCGCAAGCTCGCCGCCGAGCGCCCCGGCACCTTCCTGCTGGAGTCCGCGGAGAACGGCCGCTCCTGGTCCCGCTACTCGTTCGTGGGCGTGCGGTCCGCGGCGACCCTCACCGCCCGCGACGGCCAGGCCCACTGGCTCGGCGCCCCGCCCGTCGGCGTCCCCGTCGACGGCGACCCGCTGGCCGCCCTGCGCGCCACCATCGAGGCCCTGCACACCCCGCACCAGGAGGGCCTGCCGCCCTTCACCGGCGGCATGGTCGGCTATCTCGGCTACGACATCGTGCGCCGCCTGGAGAAGATCGGCCCCGGCGAGCGGGACGACCTGAAGCTGCCCGAGCTGACCATGCTGCTCACCAGCGACCTCGCCGTCATGGACCACTGGGAGGGCTCGGTCCTGCTGATCGCCAACGCGATCAACCACAACGACCTCGACACCGGCGTCGACGAGGCGTACGCGGACGCGGTGGCCCGCCTCGACGCCATGGAGGCCGACCTCACGCGCGCGGTGGCCCAGCCCCCGGCCGTGCTGCCGCCCTCCGAGCTCCCCGACTACACCGCCCGCTGGGGCGGCCCCGACTTCCAGGAAGCGGTCGAGGACATCAAGGAGCGCATCCGCGCGGGCGAGGCCTTCCAGGTCGTCCCCTCGCAGCGCTTCGAGACGCCGTGCACGGCGAGCGCGCTGGACGTGTACCGGGTGCTGAGGGCCACCAACCCCTCCCCCTACATGTACCTGTTCCGCTTCGACGGGTTCGACGTGGTCGGCTCCTCCCCGGAGGCCCTGGTCAAGGTCGAGGACGGACAGGCCATGGTCCACCCCATCGCCGGCACCCGGCACCGCGGCGCCACCCCGCAGGAGGACCAGGCCCTCGCCGACGAACTGCTCGCCGACCCCAAGGAGCGCGCCGAGCACCTCATGCTCGTCGACCTGGGCCGCAACGACCTGGGGCGGGTCTGCGAGCCCGGTTCGGTCGAGGTCGTCGACTTCATGTCCATCGAGCGGTATTCGCACGTCATGCACATCGTCTCGACGGTCACCGGCAAGGTCGCTCCGGGCCGCACCGCCTTCGACGTCCTCACCGCCTGCTTCCCCGCCGGCACCCTCTCCGGCGCCCCCAAGCCCCGCGCCATGCAGATCATCGACGAGCTGGAGCCGTCCCGGCGCGGCCTGTACGGCGGCTGCGTGGGCTACCTGGACTTCGCGGGCGACTCCGACACCGCCATCGCCATCCGCACCGCCCTGCTGCGCGACGGCACCGCCCACGTCCAGGCCGGCGCGGGCATCGTCGCCGACTCCGACCCCCTCGCCGAGGACCAGGAGTGCCGCAACAAGGCCGCCGCGGTCCTGCGCGCGGTCCACACGGCGAACCGGCTCGTGAAGTAGCCCTCCAGCGCGGTGGGGCGCGAATCACTGTGCCCCGGGTGACGGTTCGCCCGGGGCACAGGCGATAGTGGACTCCGTGACCGCTGTACCTCACTCCCGTTCCGTATCCGCCGTGTCCGCCCGGGCCGGCCGGCTGAGCCTCGGCCTCGCGCTGCTGTTCGGCGCGCTGGGCGCGGCCGTGGCCCTGCTCGCCACCCGGCAGCGCTGGTCGGAGGGCACGGCGACGGTGGCCGGCGGCCCCTTCGCCCTCACCGCCAAGGGCAGCGACGTCACGGGCGTGCCCGCGGCGCTCGCCATAGTGGGCCTCGCCGCGCTCGTCGCCGTCTTCGCCGTCCGCAAGGCCGGCCGCCTCGCGGTCTCCGCCCTCCTCGCGCTCTCCGGCGCCGGCATCGTCGTGGCCGCCCTGACCGGCGCCTCCGACGACTCCGCGCTCGACGAACAGGCCGCGCGGGCCTCCGGCGACACCTCCGCCACCGTCGCCTCCTTCACCCACACCGCCTGGCCCTACGTCGCGGTCGTCGGCGGCGTCCTGATCCTCCTGGCGGGCCTGCTGGCCCTGCGCTACGGCCGCCAGTGGCCGGCCATGTCCGGCCGCTACGAACGCGGCGGCGCCCCCCGTCAGCGGCGCGCCGCCAGGCCGGTCGACCCCGAGCGGCCCGAGGAGATGTGGAAGGCCCTGGACCGCGGCGAGGACCCGACCGGCGCCGACCCGGCCTGAGACGTCCCGATGTGGTGAATCAGACGCGAACGGAAGCCACCCCCGCGTCCGGTACGCGCACGCGTACGGGACAATGGACGACGAGCCTCCGGCTCGGACGGACACACAGACAGCGACACATAGACAGCAATGAGGAGCAAGTCATGGCGGGCAGCAGCCACGGACACACCCCGGCCGCCTGGACCGGTGTCACCATCGCCTTCATCGGTTTCCTCGTCGCGGGCGCGTTCATGGTCATGGCCCAGCCGGTGGGCTTCTGGGCCGGCATGGTGATCGTGGTCCTCGGCGGGGTCGTCGGCGCCCTCATGCGTGCCGCGGGCCTGGGCCAGCCGAAGGACGCCCACCCGGTACACAAGGTCACGGCGACGGCCAAGCCCGAGCCCGTCGCCGCCGAGGGCTGACCGCCCGTACGACTCCCCGTGAGGGGCGGCAGGTGTACGCACCGGCCGCCCCTCACGCGCGTGTGCGTCCTGCGGGGCAGAATGCGAGACTTGAACCCTCCCCCAGCCAAAGGCGGGGGATTCCTGGCTCAGGAAGCCCCGCAGATCAACGACCTGCAAGGTCTTACGCCCTCGACACCAGCCGGGTTGGAACCAGCCCGGTTTGGTAGAGCAACGCTCTGGGTGCGCTGTCTTGGTTCTCGATCAGCGCGCGTACGGAGCTTGGTTCTCGCGCCGCACGCCGGGCAGCGTACCGGATCGTGTGGGCGGTCTTTCGCCCTGGAGGCCGGGGCATCCTCGGAGGTAACTGGTGAACGCCGACAGCCACAGGGTGACGCCGACGAGCCGGCGGACGACGTCCACGGCCGCGGGACGCCTGGCCGTGCCCGCCGGGATCCTCGCCGCCGTCGCCGGGGCCTTCACCTACGTCGGCGCCGTCGACCCCAACGAGCCCGGCCACTACCCCGTCTGCCCCCTGCTGCGCGTCACGGGCCTGTACTGCCCCGGCTGCGGCGGCCTGCGCAGCGCGCACGCCTTCGTTCACGGGGACGTCCTCACCGCCCTGCACGCCAACGCGCTCGCGGTGGCCGGCTACCTGGTCCTCGCCGTCGTCTGGACCGTCTGGGTGGTCCGCGCGGCCCGCGGCAGGCCACTGCGGATCGACCTCGGCCCGGTCCTCATGTGGTCGCTGGGAGCGCTGGTGCTGGTCTTCACGGTTGTCCGGAACCTGCCGTTCGGTGGCTGGCTGCACCCTTGATCAACTACCGAAAGTCCAGTATGGGGGCACCTCCCGCCCGAGCCATGCGAAGCTGGTTCGAGGGTGGGGGAGGGACCGCGCTCCACCGGATGTGAGGCCTCCCCCCTCCTGCGGATACCATCGCAGTGACCATAGTTTTCCACTGGTTGCATGGAAGGGGGCCGCTCGCGTGAGTGTGCTCGACGAGATCATCGACGGAGTCCGTGCCGACCTCGCGGAGCGGCAGGCGCGCGTCAGCCTCGACGAGCTCAAGGAGCGCGCGGCCAAGGCGCCCGCCGCCAAGGACGGTGCCGCCGCGCTCAAGGGCGACGGCGTCAAGGTGATCTGCGAGGTCAAGCGCTCCAGCCCGTCCAAGGGCGCGCTGGCCGCCATCGCCGACCCGGCGGGCCTCGCCGCCGACTACGAGGCGGGCGGCGCCGCGGTCATCTCCGTCCTCACCGAGCAGCGCCGCTTCGGCGGCTCGCTGGCCGACCTGGACGCCGTCCGCGCCCGCGTGGACATCCCGGTCCTGCGCAAGGACTTCATCGTCACCTCGTACCAGCTGTGGGAGGCCCGCGCGCACGGCGCCGACCTCGCGCTGCTGATCGTGGCCGCCCTCGACCAGTCGGCCCTGGAGTCGCTGATCGAGCGCGCCGTCTCCATCGGCCTCACCCCGCTCGTCGAGGTCCACGACGAGGACGAGGTCGAGCGCGCGGTCGACGCGGGCGCCCGGATCATCGGCGTCAACGCGCGCAACCTGAAGACCCTGGAGGTCGACCGCTCCACCTTCGAGCGGGTCGCCCCCGAGATCCCCGGCCACATCGTCAAGATCGCCGAGTCCGGCGTCCGCGGCCCCCACGACCTCATCGCGTACGCCAACGCGGGTGCCGACGCGGTCCTGGTCGGCGAGTCCCTGGTGACGGGCCGCGACCCGAAGACGGCGGTGGCCGACCTGGTGGCGGCGGGCGAGCACCCCGCACTGCGGCACGGCCGGGGCTGATCTCCCGCTAGGCTTACCCCGATGACTCTCACCGTGACGACCGTGGACCGGTACGCCCGCCTCGCGCGCGGCTGCCGCCCAAGGGGCTGCCGAGCCCCGGCGAGGCGCGTCCACGGCCGCAGGGTGCGGTACGTCATCGGTGACGAGCCGGGACAGGTCAACGGACGTCGATGGCAGCGCGCCCTTCAGGGGCGCGGGGCTCTGTTTGATTTGCGGCTACCGCCGCGTGAGCGCGACCAGCCACACCTGGCCTGAGGTCGACCAACAAGCTCCGCCCCCACGGCGAATCGGTTTTTTCACCAAACTCACCGTGAGGTACACGCATGCCCAGCGAGTTCTTCTTCCCCGACCCGGAGGGTCAAGTCCCCAGCGCCGAAGGCTACTTCGGCGCGTTCGGCGGCAAGTTCATCCCGGAGGCCCTCGTCGCCGCCGTGGACGAGGTGGCCGTCGAGTACGACAAGGCCAAGCACGACCCCGAGTTCGCCCGCGAGCTCGACGACCTGCTGGTCCACTACACCGGCCGCCCCAGCTCCCTCACCGAGGTCCCCCGTTTCGCCGAACACGCCGGCGGAGCCCGCGTCTTCCTGAAGCGGGAGGACCTCAACCACACCGGCTCCCACAAGATCAACAACGTCCTCGGCCAGGCCCTGCTCACCAAGCGCATGGGCAAGACGAGGGTCATCGCCGAGACCGGCGCGGGTCAGCACGGCGTGGCCACGGCCACCGCCTGTGCCCTGTTCGGCCTCGAGTGCACGATCTACATGGGCGAGATCGACACCCGGCGCCAGGCCCTCAACGTGGCCCGGATGCGCATGCTGGGTGCCGAGGTCGTCGCCGTGAAGTCCGGCAGCCGCACCCTGAAGGACGCCATCAACGAGGCGTTCCGCGACTGGGTCGCCAACGTCGACCGCACCCACTACCTCTTCGGCACGGTCGCCGGCCCGCACCCCTTCCCGGCGATGGTCCGCGACTTCCACCGGGTCATCGGCGTCGAGGCCCGCCGTCAGCTCCTGGAGCGCGCGGGCCGCCTCCCCGACGCGGCGGTCGCCTGCGTCGGCGGCGGCTCCAACGCCATCGGCCTCTTCCACGCCTTCATCCCGGACGCCTCCGTCCGCCTGATCGGCTGCGAGCCGGCCGGACACGGCGTGGAGACCGGCGAGCACGCGGCGACGCTCACCGCCGGCGAGCCCGGCATTCTGCACGGTTCGCGTTCCTACGTCCTCCAGGACGACGAGGGGCAGATCACCGAGCCGTACTCCATCTCGGCGGGTCTGGACTACCCGGGCATCGGCCCCGAGCACTCCTACCTCAAGGACAGCGGCCGCGGCGAGTACCGCGCGGTCACCGACGACGCGGCCATGCAGGCCCTGCGTCTGCTGTCGCGCACCGAGGGCATCATCCCGGCCATCGAGTCCGCCCACGCCCTCGCCGGTGCGCTGGAGGTCGGCAAGGAGCTGGGCAAGGACGGTCTGATCGTCGTCAACCTGTCCGGCCGCGGCGACAAGGACATGGACACGGCGGCCCGCTACTTCGGGCTGTACGACACCGACGCCGAGGTCGCGGCCAACGCGGCCGACATCGCCGAGATCGAGGGGGACGCCAAGTGAGCGGGAACATTCAGCTGCTGTCGGACACCCTCGCCGCCGCCAGGGCCGAGGGCCGGTCCGCGCTCATCGCCTACCTCCCGGCCGGGTTCCCGACCGTGGACGGCGGCATCGAGGCGATCAAGGCCGTCTTCGACGGTGGCGCGGACGTCGTCGAGGTCGGCCTGCCGCACAGCGACCCCGTCCTCGACGGCCCCGTCATCCAGACGGCCGACGACATCGCCCTGCGCGGCGGGGTGCGGATCGCGGACGTCATGCGTACGGTCCGCGAGGCCTTCGAGGCCACCGGCAAGCCGGTGCTCGTCATGACGTACTGGAACCCCATCGACCGCTACGGCGTCGAGCGGTTCACCGCCGAGCTGGCCGAGGCGGGCGGCGCGGGCTGCATCCTGCCCGACCTGCCGGTACAGGAGTCGGCGCTGTGGAGGGAGCACGCCGAGAAGCACGGCCTCGCGACCGTCTTCGTGGTGGCGCCCAGCAGCAAGGACGAGCGGCTCGCGCAGATCACCGCGGCGGGCAGCGGCTTCGTCTACGCCGCCTCGCTCATGGGCGTCACCGGCACCCGTGAGTCGGTGGGCGCGCAGGCCCAGGACCTGGTCGAACGCACCCGGGCCACCGGCACCGGCCTGCCGGTCTGCGTCGGCCTCGGCGTCTCCAACGCCGAGCAGGCCGCCGAGGTCGCCGGCTTCGCCGACGGCGTGATCGTCGGCTCGGCCTTCGTCAAGCGGATGCTGGACGCCCCGGACGACGCGGCCGGCGTCGAGGCCGTCCGCGCCCTCGCCGGTGAGCTGGCGAAGGGCGTGCGCGGACAGGCGTAGCAAAACGGGACGATTCATGCGGTTCACCCGTACGGGTGGACCTGGGACCGGGGAGGCTCATTGGGCCTCCCCGGTTCGTTCTGGGGGTGTGAGCGAGAAGAATCGTGAGGGAAAGCGCACCGCCCGGGAGCGGCTGGCGGTGGAGCGCGAGAAGCAGAAGGCCGCCGAGCGGCGGCGGCGCACGCTGATCGTCGGCGCGAGCGTCGTCTGTGTGCTGGGCCTGGCCGCGGTGATCGGCGTCATCGCCGCGAACTCCGGCAAGGACGAGGACAGCGCCAAGTCCGGCCCGGTCGTGACGCCCTCCGGGGCCCAGGGCAAGGACGGCCTGGCGATCCCGGTCGGCAAGGACGACGCCAAGGCCACGCTCACGGTGTGGGAGGACTTCCGCTGCCCGGCCTGCAAGGCCTTCGAGACGGCGTACAGACCGGTGATCCACGAGCTGACCGACGCCGGGAAGCTGAGGGTCGAGTACCACCTGGCCACCCTCATCGACGGCAACATGGGCGGCAGCGGCTCGCGCAACGCGGCCAACGCGGCGGCCTGCGCCCAGGACGCCGGAGGGTTCACCGCGTACCACGACGTGCTGTACGCGAACCAGCCGGAGGAAACGGACGACGCGTTCAGCAAGAACAGCAGGCTGATCGAACTGGCGGGCAAGGTCGACGGCCTCGACACGCCGGCGTTCCGCGCCTGCGTCGAGAAGGGCACGCACAACAGCTGGGTCGTGAAGTCCAACCAGGCCTTCCAGAGCGGCGGCTTCGGCGGCACGCCGACCGTGCTGTTCAACGGCAAGAACATCTACCAGGACCAGACGATGACCCCGGCGAAGTTCAAGCAGATGGTGGAGGAGGCCAACCAGGGGTGAGTGTTTCTCACCGGCCCGTTATGGAGCCGTAGCCGGGCTGCCTGCCGTCGGCCCGGTGCGGCAGGGTAGCGTCGGACCTGCCATGGAACTTGCCTACATTCCCAGCCCGTCGCGCGGGGTGCTGTACCTCGGCCCCGTTCCGCTTCGCGGCTACGCGTTCTGCATCATCATCGGCGTCTTCGCCGCGGTCTGGCTCGGCAACAGGCGCTGGCTCGCCCGGGGCGGGCGCGCCGGCACGGTGGCCGACATCGCGGTCTGGGCGGTGCCCTTCGGCCTGGTCGGCGGCCGGCTCTACCACGTGATCACGGACTACGAGCTCTACTTCACCGAGGGCCGTGACTGGGTGGACGCCTTCAAGGTCTGGGAGGGCGGCCTCGGCATCTGGGGCGCGATCTCCCTCGGCGCGGTCGGCGCCTGGATCGGCTGCCGCCGCCGGGGCATCCCGCTGCCCGCCTACGCCGACGCCATCGCTCCCGGCATCGCCCTCGCGCAGGCCATCGGCCGCTGGGGCAACTGGTTCAACCAGGAGCTGTACGGCAAGCCGACCGACCTGCCCTGGGCCTTGCACATCACGTCCTCCGCGGACGGCCGGGTGCCGGGCTACTACCACCCGACCTTCCTGTACGAGTCGCTGTGGTGCATCGGCGTCGCCCTTCTCGTCATCTGGGCGGACCGCCGCTTCAAGCTGGGGCACGGGCGGGCGTTCGCGCTGTACGTCGCCGCGTACTGCGCGGGGCGCGGCTGGATCGAGTACATGCGCATCGACGACGCGCACCACATCCTGGGCATCCGGCTCAACGTCTGGACCGCGATCATCGTGGGCCTGCTCGCGGTGACGTACATCGTGGTGTCGGCGAAGAAGCGGCCGGGGCGGGAAGAGGTCGTGGAGCCGGGTGCCTCCGGCGGTGAGGCCGAAATCGACGGTGCGGCCGAGTCGGAGAGCGAGCCCGAGGACAAGGCCGGCGACAAGGCCGAGGACAAGGCCGAGGACAAGGCCGAGGACGAGGTTGAGGACAAGGCCGAGGTCGAGAAGGACGAGGCCGAGTCGGCCGGTAAGAAGAGCTGACGGCTGGTTTTACGACGTTGAGGGCGCCCGGGTTTGCCGGGCGCCCTCCGTCGTGTGTGGGCGGTGGGTCGAGGTGGGTTCGGTACCGCCGGAGTGCGCCGTCGTGGTGCTCGCCGTTGCGGCGGAAAGGAATCAGCCGTGGCGTGTCGCGAGTGACAAGGTGCGCTGGGCCGCTGCCACCACGGCCGCGTCGATGAAGCGGCCGTCCGGGAGGGCCTGGGCGCCCTGTTCTGTCGTCGCTGCCTTGACGATCGTCTCGGCCTCGTCCAGTTCCTGCTCGGTGGGCAGGTAGGCGCGCTCGATGATGGGGAGCTGGCGGGGGTGGATCGCGGCGCGGCCCAGAAAGCCGAGGGTGCGGCCGTGGGCGCAGGAGGCGGCGAGGGCGCCCAGGTCCCGGGTGTCGGGGTGGACGGACTGCGTCGGCGGGACCAGGCCCGCCGCCCGGGCGGCGACGACGACCCGGGAGCGGGACCAGTCGAGGCCCGCGTCGTCGCGGATGCCGAGGTCGGCGCGGAGGTCGGCTTCGCCGAGGGCGATCCCCCGCAGGGCCGGATGGGCGGAGGCGATGGCATGGGCGTGCTCGACGCCGAGGGCACTTTCCAGCAGGGCGTAGAGCGGGGGTGCGCCGCCGTCGGCGGGGGCGGTGGTCTCGGCGATCCGGGTGATCTGGTGCGGGGCGGTCACCTTGGGCAGCCGTAGTCCCGCCACGCCGGGCAGCGCGGCCACCGCCTGGAGGTCGGCGGAGGCCAGCGGGCCGTCGAGGGCGTTCACGCGGACGTGCACCGGGACCGGCTGGGCCTCGGCGAGGCGTTCGGCGGTGGCCTTGCGGGCGTAGACCTTGCGGTCGGGCGCGACCGCGTCCTCCAGGTCGATGATCACGACGTCGGCGCCCGAGGCCAGGGCCTTGGTGACGGTGTGCGGGCGGTCTCCGGGGGCGTACAGCCAGGTCAGGGGGAAGGGCGCGGTCACAGGGCGCCCTCCGCGCGCAGGGCGGCGAGCTCGGCCGGGGTCAGGCCCAGTTCCGTGAGGACCTCGTCGGTGTCGGCGCCGTGCGGGCGGCCGGTCCAGCGGATCGCGCCGGGGGTCGCGGAGAGCCGGAAGAGGACGTTCTGCATACGGATCCGGCCCAGGTCCGGGTCGTCGACGGCGGTGACCGTGCCGAGGGCCTGGTACTGGGGGTCGTCCATCACGTCCCGTACGTCCTGGATCGGGGCGACGGCGGCCTCCGCCTTCTCGAAGGCGGCGAGGACCTCGGTGCGGGAGCGGGCGGCGATCCAGGTGCCGACCGCCGCGTCGAGGACGTCGGCGTGCGCGGCCCGCTCGGCGCCCGTCGCGAACCACGGCTCGTCGATCAGGTCGGGGCGGCCGACCAGGCGCATCACACGTTCCGCGATCGACTGGGCCGAGGTGGAGACGGCGACCCAGGTGCCGTCGGCCGTGCGGTAGGTGTTGCGCGGGGCGTTGTTGGCGGAGCGGTTGCCGGTGCGCTGCTGGACGTATCCCAGCTGGTCGAACCAGAGGGTCTGCGGCCCGAGGACCGCCAGCATCGGCTCGATGATCGCCATGTCCACGACCTGGCCCTCGCCGGTGCGCTCACGGGCGGCGAGGGCGGTCATGACGGCGTAGGCGGTGGCCAGGGCGGTGATGGAGTCGGCGAGACCGAACGGCGGGAGCGTCGGCGGCGCGTCAGGCTCCCCGGTGATCGCGGCGAAGCCGCTCATCGCCTCGGCGAGGGTGCCGAAGCCGGGGCGGTGGGCGTACGGGCCGAACTGGCCGAAGGCGGTGACCCGGGCGAGGACCAGCCGGCGATTGACGGCGGACAGCTCCTCCCAGCCGAGGTCCCACTTCTCCAGGGTGCCCGGGCGGAAGTTCTCGATGATCACGTCGGCGTCGGCGGCGAGCCGCAGGAGGGTGGCGCGGCCCCCGGGGGTGGAGAGGTTCAGGGTGATCGTGCGCTTGTTGCGGCCGAGGAGTTTCCACCACAGGCCGATGCCGTCCTTGGCAGGTCCGTGGCCCCGGGACGGGTCGGGTTTCGTGGGGTGCTCGACCTTGACGACCTCCGCGCCGAAGTCGCCGAGCAGAGTGGCCGCGAGGGGGCCGGCGAAGAGGGTGGCGAGATCGAGGACACGAAGGCCGTGCAGTGGGGTCGTCGTCGTGGTCATGATGCGTACTGCTCGGTCATGGGCGGGATGCCTCCCGGTGGGTGAGGGACCAGGTGAGGTGGGCGAGGGCGTCGAAGCCGGTGCCGTCGAAGCCGGTGACGGAGGTGGCGAGGCGGTTCTCGAGGGGGGCCGTCCAGTGGTCGGGGAGGGCGGCGGGGTCGCCGGTGAGGAGGCCGGCGATGCTGCCCGCCGTCGCGCCGTTGGAGTCGGTGTCCCAGCCGCCGGACACCGCGCGGCAGATGGAGCCGGAGAAGTCGCCGTTCGCGTGGGTGAGGGCGGCGGCGATCAGGGCCGTGTTGGGGATCGCGTGGACCCAGTGCAGGTCCTTGTGGACGGTGTGGAGTTCGTCCACGACCGTGTCGAAGTCGGGGTGGGTTCCGGCGAGTTGGATCGCGTGGGTGACGGCTTTCGCGAGGCGGGAGCGGGGTGGCACCACCGTCAGGCCGGTGCGCAGGCAGGTGTGGACGTCGTGGGTTCCGGTGGCGGCCGTGGCGATGGTGGCCGCCGTGAACATCGCCGCGTAGACGCCGTTGGCGGTGTGGGTGAGGGTGGCGTCGCGGTGGGCCTGTTCCGCGGCCGCGGCGGGGTCGCCGGGGTTGGTCCAGCCGTGGACGTCGGCGCGGATGAGGGCGCCGATCCATTCGCGGAAGGGGTTGCGGTGGCGGGCGGTGTGCGGGGGCTCGATGCCGGAGAGGAGGTTGCGGAAGGCGATGCGTTCGGCGGTGAAGGTGCGGCCGGGTGGGAGTTCGTCGAGCCAGAGTTTCGCCACGTCGGTGGTGGTGAAGTCGCTGCCGTGGCGTTGGAGCAGGAGGAGGTTGAGGAGGGGGTAGTTGAGGTCGTCGTCCTCGGGCATGCCGTTGATGTTCTCGGCGAGGGAGGTTGTTGCCGAGCGGCGGTTCCAGGGGTGGTCGGTGAGGAGGGTTTCTGGGACTCCCTCGGCTGTGAAGTAGGTGGTCAGGGGCCAGTTGTCTGCCGACTTGGCCAGTTGGCGGATGGCGTCGAGGGGGAGTTTCTCCACCGGTTTGCCCAGAAGGCAGCCTGTTGCTCTGCCGAGCCAGGCGGCTTCCAGGGCGGCCGGAGTGGGGGCGGGCCGGGGGTGGGTTTCACTTGCCCGCGCCTGCGGGGTGCCGCTGCGCCCACCCTCCCCCACTCTCGGCTTCGCTCGAGCGGGGGGACCCCCATCGCCCCAGCGGCACGACTGCCCGCAGCTGCGGCGGATCGCCTGCAGATCTGTTGGTTCGTCGTCTGTCAGGGTGCTTGGTAGGTCTGCCAGTTCGTCCAGTAGGTCTTCTGCCAGTTGGCGGAGGTAGCGGGAGGGGGGTTGGGGGGAGGCTCCTGCTCGGGCGGGGGCCTCTGGGCCTCCTGCTGCTCGCCAGCGGGCCGCGATGGCCCAGGGTTCGCGGCCGTCCTCCGTCGCCTGGCGGAGTTCGTGGCCGAGGAGGTCTTCCGGTTGGACCCAGGTCAGGCGGAGCATCCCGGGCCTCCGAGCAGGGTGGCGAAGGCCGTCTCGTGGGAGCGGCGGGCCTGGACGTCCTTCTCGAAGATCTCACGGGTGACCCGGGTGAGGGTGCGGGCCGGCTCCCAGAGGTCCAGGCGGCTGGCCTCCGCGACCTGTTTCGACCAGTCGTCGGGGATCGCAGAGCCGAGGGCGCCCGCGATCGCGCCCGCCATCGTGGCGATCGAGTCGCAGTCCCGGCCGTAGTTGACCGCGCCGAGGACCGCCTGGCGGTAGTCGCCGTTCGACACCAGCAACATGCCCAGCGCCACGGGGAGTTCCTCGATCGCGTGCAGACGGGAGGGGCGGCGGGCGGCCAGGGAGGGGCTGCGGTAGTCGGGGCCCACCGTGTCGTACGGGGCCACCGCCTCGCGGAGCGGGAGCAGCGCCGACTCGAAGTCCCGGTGGCGGGAGGCCTCTTCGCAGACCTTCTCGATCGCTGTGCGGGTGCCGTCCTTCGCCAGGACGAGGCAGGTGGTGACGACCGAGTCCGGGGTGGCGTCCGGTGCGCAGGCCGCCGCCACGGCCGCCGCGAAGACGCCCGCCGCCTCCCGGCCGTACGAGGACTGGTGGGCGCCCGCGATGTCCAGGGCCTCGGCGTACGCCCCCGCCGGGTGGGCCGCGTTGACCAGGCCGACCGGGGCCATGTACATCGCCGCACCGCAGTTGACGATGTTGCCGGTGCCGGCCTCCCGGGGGTCCGCATGGCCGTAGTGGAGCCTGGTCACCAGCCATTTCTCCGCCAGGAAGAGCCGGTGCAGGGGGAGCGCCTCGGCCTCCAGTTCCGGGATCCAGCGGGGGGTCGTCATCAGGTCCGGGACCAGGTGGTCGGTGATCGCGTACGCGTCGAGGTGGTCGCGGATCCGGTCGTAGACCCTGATCAGGGCGTGGGTCATCAAGGTGTCGTCGGTGACGTGTCCGTCGCCCTTGTGGTACGGCGCGATCGGGCGGGCGGTGCGCCAGGCGTCGCCGTTCCAGGGGCCGACGATGCCGTGGACGCGGCCGCCGTGGCGTTCGGTGATCTGGTCGGGGGAGTAGCCCTCGACGGGGCCGCCCAGGGCGTCGCCGACCGCCGCGCCCACGAGGGCCCCGGTGATCCGCTCCTCCAGAGTGTTTTCGGATCCTTTGGTGCTTTCTGTGTCTTTGGGCGTCATGCCCCGAATCATCCTCCTGGTGGCGCCGGTTGTGTGGCTTCCAGGAGTTCGGCGAGTTCCACCAGGTCGGTGTCGGTGAGGCGGGGCAGTGCGCAGCCGGAGAGGACGCGGCAGGCGTCGCGCCAGGAGGCGGGGATCGCGTCCTTGCCGCCGAGCGCGCCCGCCAGTGCGCCCGCCAGCGCCGGGGCCGAGTCGGCGACCCGGGACAGGCAGGCCGCCGCCGGTACGGCTTCGCTGATACGACCCTTGGCGGCGCTGACCAGGGCCAGGGCCACCGGGACCGTCTCGGCGGCCGCGATGCCGTAGCTGTAGACATGGTCGACGATCTGGTGTTCCAGGAGGGGGATCAGGGCGAAGGCGCTCTCGGCTTCGTCCGCGAGGCGCAGCGCGTGGCGGGCGTTGCGGCCGATCTCGGTGTGTTCGGGGAGTTCGGCGAGGGCCGCGGTGGTGCAGGCCTCGGGGGATGCGCCGGTCAGGGCCAGGGCGACGGCCGCCGCCATCGCGCGGGCGCCGTGCACGCCGTCGCCGTCCTGGGTGTAGCGGGCGTCGAACTCGGCGAGTTCGGCGGCGAGTCGGGCGTCGCCGGGGTGGGCCACGGCGAGGACGCAGGCGCGGACGCAGGCGGCGTCGTCGAAGTAGTGCGGGTTGTCGTGGCCGGTGGCGGGGGGCCGTAGGCCGGTGGCGAGGTTGCCGAGGCCGGCGCGGACGGAGATGCGGGCGCGCAGGGGGAGGACGGCGGACTCGATCTCGGGGGCGCGGTCGGCTGCCGCCGCGATCTCGCAGGCGAGGGCGTTCCAGGTGAGGTCGATGGCGGCGCGTGTACGGCGCTCTCGGCTGAGGTCGCCGAGGGCGGTGTCGTCGCCTGCGCGCAGGACCGCTTCCGCGGCGAAGGCCGCCCATTCGGCGTCGTCGGAGGGGCCCAGGCGGAGGGGTTCGGGGGGTTGGTTGAGGGCGATGGGGACGGGGAGGGTGGTCGTCGCGTTGTGTTCGGCGAAGGTGTCCAGTTCGCGGGTGAGGCGGCGGGTCCAGTCGGGCATGCGGGAGGCGCGGTGGCGGGCTGCGGGCCAGCCGGCGGCGTCGCCTGCGGCCAGGCCGAGGAGGAGGCCGTGGATTCGGGCCTCGGCTTTGCCTTCGGCCCGTTGTTTCCCACCCGCACCACCCGTGCGGCTTTCGTTGTCGGGTGCGGGTGGCCCCGGTGGGGCGTCCCCGCCGTCGGCGTCCGCGGGCCCGTTCGGCTCCGCCGTGAACGTCTGCCCGCCATCTCCCGCCGTCGCCGCCCTCGTCGGTCCGGCCGGTCTGGCCGGTCCGGCCAGACCGACGGTCGTCGCAGGCGTCGGTTTTGGCTCCGCCGTGACTGTCGCGGTCGGTGCTTCCCCGTCCGCCGTGACCGTCCCGGTCGGTCCTCCCCCCTCCGCCGTGACCGTCCCGGTCGGTCCCCCCCCGTCCGTCGTGACTGTCCCGGTCGGTGTTCCCCCGTCCCCAGCGGCCGGTGCCGTCGGTGTTCCCTCCTCCCATGGTCCAGGTGGTCTCATGCTCGTGCCTCCGTCTTGTCGGTGTGCTGGGCGTGGTGGAGGAGGTCGGTGATCGATTCCGGGGGCACCAGGCCCTCGCCCCATTTGCCGCCGTCGCCGTCGTCCGGGACCAGGAGTTCCGCCACGTCGAGGATGTGGTGGCCGGCCATGGAGGGGAGGCAGGTGCCGCGGGCGGGGCCGATCGCCGCCGCCCAGGTGGTGGGGATGGCCGAGGCGCCCTGGGTGGCGCCGGCGAGGGCGCCGGCCACCGCCGCCGTGGTGTCGGCGTCGCGGCCCATGTTGACGGCCGTGAGGACCGCCTCCGGGAAGTCGCCGTCGGCCGCCGCGTACGCGCCGAAGGCGAGGGCGACGGCCTCGGGGGCGAGGTCGGTCCAGGGGTAGCCGCCGATGACGACGGCGGAGCGGACCGCGCGTTCGCCGCGGTGGGCGACGGCCACCGCGCGGCGCAGGGAACGGGCCGTCCAGGAGTCCTCGGGGACGACGGCGAGGGCGGCGGCGACCACCGCGGTCGTCGCCGCGCCGGCCATCGCCGCCGCCACGCCCGCCGCGACCGCCTGGCCGCCAAAGATGCCCTCGCCGTCGTGGCTCACCGCGCCGTCGATGGCGACCAGCCGGGCCGCCTCGGCCGGGCGTCCGGCCGCGAAGACGCCGAAGGGGGCCGCGCGCATGGCCAGGCCGTCGCTCCAGGCGTGCCGGTGCTGGGCGGAGATCGGGGCGGCGAGGCCCCGGCGGAGGTTCTCCAGCGTGCCGCGCTCGCTGAAGCCGGCGCCCCGGAAGGGACCCTCGTCGCGGTCGGCGATCCACTCGTGCCAGGCGGCCTCGACATGGGCCTGGGTGAGGGCCGAGCCGTGCCGGGCCAGCAGCAGACCCGAGAAGATCGTGTACTCGGTGTCGTCCGTGCCCGCCGGCCGGTCGGTGACATAGCCCGTGATGCGGCCCCAACGGGCGCGGATCTCGGACGGTTTCATGTTCTCGGCCGGTGCCCCGAGGGCGTCTCCGACGGCGAGGCCGAGCAGGGCGCCGCGGGCTCGTTCACGGATGGTGGGCATGCAGGGCCTCTCCTCCGCAGGCTCCGCACGGGCGCGGAACCGTTTGCGGATGTGTCCCACCATCGGCGGTTGACCCGAGCCTCGAATCCCCCCATATCACCCGGTCGACATCTGTGCGGATCACCGATCGAATGAGCGCTCGATGACAAAAGCGCAGGTAAGCCCAGCCTTTCCTTGCTGGCGGAGGGGAATGATGGAGCGTAGTTTGGCGTTGTCGGAAATTAGAATCTGTCCAAAGTTAGCTTTGGCTCACCTAGCCTGGCTCGCCTTGCCGCTCACCTTTCTGGGGGACTCCATGGCCATCATCGACATCGAGGCGCCGCTCCACGAGGCGCACCGTGACAACCACACCCACCGCGATGTGAACGGCGGCTGGCTGCGCCCCGCCGTCTTCGGTGCCATGGACGGCCTGGTCTCCAATCTCGCTCTGATGACCGGTGTGGCCGGCGGGGCCGTGAGCCCGCGGACCATCGTGCTGACCGGACTGGCCGGGCTCGCCGCCGGCGCCTTCTCGATGGCCGCCGGTGAGTACACCTCCGTCGCCTCGCAGCGCGAACTCGTCGAGGCCGAGCTGGATGTCGAGCGCCGGGAGCTGCGCAAGCACCCGAAGGACGAGGAGGCGGAGCTCGCCGCCCTGTACGAAGCGCGGGGTGTCGACGCCGACCTCGCCCGGAAGGTCGCGGGGCAGCTCTCCCGTGATCCCGAGCAGGCGCTGGAGATCCACGCTCGCGAGGAACTGGGCATCGACCCCTCCGACCTGCCCTCCCCGCTGGTCGCCGCGGTGTCGAGCTTCGGCTCCTTCGCGCTGGGCGCGCTGCTGCCCGTACTGCCGTACCTGCTCGGGGCGAGCGCGCTGTGGCCGGCCGTCGTGCTGGCGCTGTTCGGGCTGTTCGCGTGCGGGGCCGTGGTGGCACGGGTGACCGCGCGGACCTGGTGGTACAGCGGGCTGCGGCAGCTCGCGCTCGGTGGTGCCGCGGCCGGTGTGACGTACGTCCTGGGCAGTTTGTTCGGAACGGCCGTAGGATAGTGCGACCGCTACTTATGCGTTGGGCCGCATAAATAGCCGTTACCGACTGGTTTCGAGTGCTTAACCAGTGGGCATGAGCCGTAAGCGCTGTGGGCAATGACGCCTGCGGCGCACTCGCGGGGTGAACGACGACGCTCTTCCCGCCCCGGATCGACGGACACCGATCTGTCCCGTTCGATCCCACACACTTCCAGCCACGCGCACGGTACCCCCGCCGCACGCCCGTGGCGTCCGCATGTTGGAACGGAGTATCCGGTTCCCGAGAACCGCTCCATCATGTAACCTGCACGAAATTTTGCGATCACGCAGAGGGCCAACGTCGTCCCTCGGCACGCCAGATATGCCACTTGAGACGACGACGGGAGAGCCGATGCGTACGCCGCGCCAGCCGTCCCAGCATTCCGCGAATGGCCAGAAGTGGTCCTTCATGGATGCTCGCCCTGCTGCGCAGGGTATGTACGACCCCCGCAACGAGCGCGACGCCTGTGGCGTCGGCTTTGTGGCCACCCTCACCGGTGAGGCGAGCCACACGCTGGTCGAGCAGGCGCTGACCGTTCTGCGCAACCTCGAGCACCGCGGCGCCACCGGCTCCGAGCCGGACTCCGGCGACGGCGCGGGCATCCTCACCCAGGTCCCCGACGCGTTCTTCCGCGAGGTGACCGGGTTCGAACTGCCCGAGGCCGGCTCCTACGCCGTCGGCATCGCCTTCCTCCCCGAGGAGAGCCTCCAGGACACGGCATCGGAGATCGAGACGATCGCCGATGAAGAGGGCCTGACCGTGCTCGGCTGGCGCGAGGTCCCCGTCGCCCCCGAACTGCTCGGCGCCACCGCCCGCTCCACCATGCCGGCCTTCCGGCAGATCTTCGTCACGGACGGCGCGTCGCAGGGCCTCGCCCTCGACCGCAAGGCGTTCGTGCTGCGCAAGCGCGCCGAGCGCGAGGCCGGCGTGTACTTCCCGTCGCTCTCCGCCCGCACGATCGTCTACAAGGGCATGCTGACCACCGGCCAGCTCGAACCCTTCTTCCCGGACCTGTCCGACCGCCGCTTCGCCTCGGCCGTGTCGCTCGTCCACTCGCGCTTCTCCACGAACACCTTCCCGTCGTGGCCGCTCGCGCACCCGTACCGCTTCGTCGCGCACAACGGTGAGATCAACACCGTCAAGGGCAACCGCAACTGGATGCGCGCCCGCGAGTCGCAGCTCGTCTCCGACCTGTTCGGTCCCCAGGAGAAGCTGGAGCGGATCTTCCCCATCGCGACGCCGGAGGCCTCCGACTCCGCCACCTTCGACGAGGTGCTGGAGCTGCTCCACCTCGGTGGCCGCTCGCTGCCGCACTCCGTGCTGATGATGATCCCGGAGGCGTGGGAGAACCACGACTCCATGGACCCGGCCCGGCGCGCCTTCTACCAGTTCCACTCCACGATGATGGAGCCCTGGGACGGCCCTGCCTGTGTCACCTTCACCGACGGCACGCAGGTCGGCGCGGTCCTCGACCGCAACGGTCTGCGCCCCGGCCGCTACTGGGTCACCGACGACGGCCTCGTCGTCCTCGGCTCCGAGGTCGGCGTCCTCGACATCGACCCCGCCAAGGTCGTCCGCAAGGGCCGCCTCCAGCCCGGCCGGATGTTCCTCGTCGACACCGCCGAGCACCGCATCATCGAGGACGACGAGATCAAGGCGCAGCTCGCCGCCGAGGCCCCGTACGCCGAGTGGCTCGAGGCCGGCGAGATCGAGCTGGGCGACCTGCCCGAGCGTGAGCACATCGTGCACACCCATGCCTCGGTCACCCGCCGCCAGCAGACCTTCGGCTACACCGAGGAGGAGCTGCGCGTCATCCTCGCGCCGATGGCCAAGGCCGGCGCCGAGCCGATCGGCTCCATGGGCACCGACTCGCCGATCGCCGCGCTGTCCTCGCGCCCGCGGCTGCTCTTCGACTACTTCACCCAGCTGTTCGCGCAGGTCACCAACCCGCCGCTGGACGCGATCCGCGAGGAGCTGGTCACCTCCCTGCGCTCGTCGCTGGGCCCCGAGGGCAACCTCCTGGAGCCCACGGCCGCGTCCTGTCGCTCGGTCACCCTGCCCTTCCCGGTGATCGACAACGACGAGCTGGCCAAGCTCATCCACATCAACGCCGACGGCGACATGCCCGGCTTCAAGGCCGCCACGCTCTCCGGCCTGTACCGGGTGCACGGCGGCGGTGACGCCCTCGCCGCGCGCATCGACGAGATCTGCGGCGAGGCCGACGCCGCCATCGACAACGGCGCCCGGCTGATCGTCCTGTCGGACCGCCACTCCGACGCCGAGCACGCGCCGATACCGTCGCTGCTGCTCACCGCGGCCGTCCACCACCACCTCATCCGCACCAAGCAGCGCACCGAGGTGGGCCTGCTCGTCGAGGCCGGTGACGTCCGCGAGGTCCACCACGTCGCCCTGCTGATCGGCTTCGGCGCCGCCGCCGTCAACCCGTACCTGGCGATGGAGTCCGTCGAGGACCTGCTGCGCGCCGGCACCTTCCTCAACGGCATCGAGCCCGAGAAGGCCATCCGCAACCTGATCTACGCCCTCGGCAAGGGCGTGTTGAAGGTCATGTCCAAGATGGGCATCTCCACCGTCGCCTCCTACCGCGGCGCCCAGGTCTTCGAGGCCGTCGGCCTCGACGACGCCTTCGTGGAGAAGTACTTCAACGGCACCGCCACCAAGATCGGCGGCGTCGGCATCGACGTCGTCGCCCAGGAGGTCGCCGCCCGCCACGCCAAGGCCTACCCGGCCTCCGGCATCGCTCCCGCGCACCGCGCGCTGGAGATCGGCGGCGAGTACCAGTGGCGCCGCGAGGGCGAGCCGCACCTGTTCGACCCGGAGACGGTCTTCCGCCTCCAGCACTCGACGCGCGCGGGCAACTACGACATCTTCAAGAAGTACACGGACCGGGTGAACGAGCAGTCCGAGCGCCTGATGACGCTCCGCGGTCTGTTCGGCTTCTCCTCCGACCGCCCGTCGATCCCCGTCGACGAGGTCGAGCCGGTCTCCGAGATCGTCAAGCGCTTCTCCACCGGCGCCATGTCGTACGGCTCCATCTCCAAGGAGGCGCACGAAACCCTCGCCATCGCCATGAACCAGCTGGGCGGCAAGTCCAACACCGGTGAGGGCGGCGAGGACCCGGACCGTCTGTACGACCCGGCGCGCCGCTCCGCGATCAAGCAGGTCGCCTCCGGCCGCTTCGGCGTGACGAGCGAGTACCTGGTCAACGCGGACGACATCCAGATCAAGATGGCCCAGGGCGCCAAGCCCGGCGAGGGCGGCCAGCTGCCCGGTCACAAGGTCTACCCGTGGGTCGCCAAGACCCGGCACTCGACCCCGGGTGTCGGTCTGATCTCCCCGCCGCCGCACCACGACATCTACTCCATCGAGGACCTGGCCCAGCTGATCCACGACCTGAAGAACGCGAACCCGCAGGCGCGGATTCACGTGAAGCTGGTCTCCGAGGTCGGCGTCGGCACGGTCGCGGCGGGTGTGTCGAAGGCGCACGCGGACGTCGTCCTCATCTCCGGCCACGACGGCGGCACCGGCGCCTCCCCGCTGACCTCGCTCAAGCACGCGGGCGGTCCCTGGGAGCTCGGTCTCGCCGAGACCCAGCAGACCCTGCTGCTCAACGGCCTGCGCGACCGGATCGTCGTCCAGACCGACGGCCAGCTCAAGACCGGCCGTGACGTCGTCATCGCCGCGCTGCTCGGCGCCGAGGAGTTCGGTTTCGCGACCGCGCCGCTCGTCGTCTCCGGCTGCGTCATGATGCGCGTCTGCCACCTGGACACCTGCCCGGTCGGCATCGCCACCCAGAACCCGGTCCTGCGCGACCGGTTCTCCGGCAAGGCCGAGTACGTGGTGAACTTCTTCCGGTTCATCGCGCAGGAGGTCCGCGAGCTCCTCGCCGAGCTGGGCTTCCGCTCCATCGAGGAGGCCGTCGGCCACGCCGAGGTCCTCGACGTGCGGCGTGCCGTCGACCACTGGAAGGCCCAGGGCCTCGACCTCGCCCCGCTGTTCCACGTGCCCGAACTGCCCGAGGGCGCGGTCCTCCACCAGGTGATCGCCCAGGACCACGGTCTGGAGAAGGCGCTCGACAACGAGCTGATCAAGCTCGCGGCCGACGCGCTGGCCGCCTCCGACGCCACCGAGGCCCAGCCGGTGCGCGCCCAGGTCAAGGTCCGCAACATCAACCGCACGGTCGGCACCATGCTCGGCCACGAGGTGACGAAGAAGTTCGGTGGCGCGGGCCTGCCCGACGACACCATCGACATCACCTTCACCGGCAGCGCGGGCCAGTCCTTCGGCGCCTTCCTCCCGCGCGGTGTCACGCTGCGCCTGGAGGGCGACGCCAACGACTACGTCGGCAAGGGCCTCTCCGGTGGCCGGGTCGTCGTCCGCCCGGACCGGGGCGCCGACCACCTCGCCGAGTACTCCACCATCGCGGGCAACACCATCGCCTACGGCGCGACCGGCGGCGAGCTGTTCCTGCGCGGCCGTACCGGTGAGCGGTTCTGCGTCCGCAACTCCGGCGCGACGGTCGTCTCCGAGGGCGTGGGCGACCACGGCTGCGAGTACATGACCGGCGGTCACGCGGTGGTCCTCGGCGAGACGGGCCGCAACTTCGCGGCCGGCATGTCCGGCGGCATCGCCTACGTGATCGACCTCGACCGCGACAACGTCAACGTCGGCAACCTGGACGCCGTAGAGGCGCTGGACGACGCGGACAAGCAGTGGCTGCACGACGTGGTGCGCCGCCACGCCGAGGAGACCGGTTCCACGGTCGCCGAGAAGCTCCTCGTGGACTGGGACGCGTCCGTGGAGCGCTTCAGCAAGATCATCCCCAGCACGTACAAGGCAGTGCTCGCCGCCAAGGACGCCGCCGAGCAGGCGGGACTCTCCGAGTCCGAGATCACCGAGAAGATGATGGAGGCGGCGATCAATGGCTGACCCGAAGGGCTTCCTGAACCACGGCCGTGAGGTCGCCAAGTCCCGTCCCGTCGACGTGCGCCTCAAGGACTGGAACGAGGTCTACGTCCCCGGCTCGCTGCTGCCGATCATCAGCAAGCAGGCCAGCCGGTGCATGGACTGCGGCATCCCGTTCTGCCACAACGGCTGCCCGCTCGGGAACCTCATCCCCGAGTGGAACGACTACGCCTACCGCGAGGACTGGTCGGCCGCGTCGGAGCGCCTGCACGCCACGAACAACTTCCCGGAGTTCACCGGTCGCCTCTGCCCGGCGCCCTGTGAGTCGGCGTGCGTGCTCGGCATCAACCAGCCGGCCGTGACCATCAAGAACGTCGAGGTCTCGATCATCGACAAGGCGTGGGACGCGGGCACCGTCGCCCCGCAGGCCCCCGAGCGCCTGTCCGGCAAGACCGTCGCCGTCATCGGCTCGGGCCCGGCGGGTCTCGCCGCCGCCCAGCAGCTGACCCGGGCGGGCCACACCGTCGCCGTCTACGAGCGCGCGGACCGCATCGGAGGCCTCCTCCGGTACGGCATCCCCGAGTTCAAGATGGAGAAGCGGCACATCAACCGCCGTATCGAGCAGATGCGCGCGGAGGGCACCCGCTTCCGCACCGGCATCGAGATCGGCCGCGACCTCAAGGCGACCGACCTGAGGAAGCGGTACGACGCGGTCGTCATCGCCGCCGGCGCCACGACCGCCCGTGACCTCCCGGTCCCCGGCCGTGAGCTCAAGGGCGTCCACCAGGCGATGGAGTACCTGCCGCTGGCCAACAAGGTCCAGGAGGGCGACTACGTCACCTCCCCGATCACGGCCGAGGGCAAGCACGTCGTCGTCATCGGCGGCGGCGACACCGGCGCCGACTGCGTGGGCACCGCCCACCGCCAGGGCGCGGCCTCCGTCACCCAGCTGGAGATCATGCCCCGGCCGGGCGAGGACCGGGCGCCGCACCAGCCGTGGCCGACCTTCCCGATGCTCTACAAGGTCACCTCCGCGCACGAGGAGGGCGGCGAGCGGGTCTACTCCGTCTCCACCACCCACTTCGAGGGCGACGAGGACGGCAACGTCCAGTGGCTGCACCTGGTCGAGGTCGAGTTCGTCGAGGGCAAGCTGACCCAGAAGCCGGGCACGGAGCGCAAGATCCCCGCCCAGCTGGTCACCCTCGCCATGGGCTTCACCGGCACCGACCGGGAGAACGGCGTGGTCGAGCAGTTCGGCCTGGAGCTCGACGAGCGCGGCAACATCGCCCGCGACGCCGACTTCCAGACCAACGTGCCGGGCGTCTTCGTCGCCGGTGACGCGGGCCGCGGCCAGTCGCTCATCGTGTGGGCGATCGCCGAGGGCCGCTCCGCCGCCCGCGGCACCGACCGCTTCCTGACCGGCGCCAGCGACCTGCCGGCCCCGATCCGCCCGACGGACCGCTCACTGATGGTCTGACACACCCCATGGAACGTCCCGTACAACGGCGTACGGGCGGGTCATCTGGGGGGACACCCCCCAGACCCCCCAAGACGGCGCTTGCCTCACTGTCCCCGACCGGACGACCTGGCAGGCGCCGCCGCATGTCCGCCCTCAGCGGTCCCCGTCCGGCCACACCTGGACGTGGTCCTCCTCCAGTTCCAGCAGCACCCGGTCCGCCATGCCCAGCGCGGCCGTGTACTCGGCGGGCAGCTGCAGCCGGCCCGCGCGGTCGAGCATCGCGTACTCCCGCGCCACCAGGGACTCCCGGCCCTCCTCGTCGACCTCCGTGCGGCGCAGCACCTCCGCCGAGGTGCGGCCGTCGCGGATCGCGACCGTGCGCCGGACCTCGCCGGCCACCGCCTGGTCGTGGGTGACGACGACGATCGTCGTGCCCAGCTCCTCGTTGGCCCGGCGGAACGCGGCGAACACCTGCTGCCCGGTCGCCGAGTCCAGCTCGCCGGTGGGCTCGTCGGCGAGCAGCACCGAGGGCGCGTTGGCGAGGGCGACGGCGATCGCGACCCGCTGCTGCTGCCCCCCGGACAACTGCCGCGGATAGCGGTCACCGCAGTCGGCGACCCCGAGCATGGCCAGCAGCTCCTCCGCCCGTCCGGCCCGCTTCCCGCGCCGTACACCCGCCAACTGCATCGGCAGCGCCACATTCTGAGCAGCCGTCAGATACGGCAGCAGATTCCGCGCCGTCTGCTGCCAGACGAAGCCCACCACCTCGCGCCGGTACCGCAGCCGCGCCTTCCCGTCCATCGTCAGCAGATCACGGCCCGCGACCCGTGCGGCGCCCGCGGTGGGGACGTCCAGGCCCGCGAGGATGTTCATCAACGTCGACTTGCCGCTGCCCGACGCCCCGACCAGCGCCATCAACTCGCCCTCGCGCACCAGCAGATCGAGCCCCTGGAGCGCCTGCACCTCCACCGCCTCGCCGCCCCCGCTCCCGCGTCCCGAGAAGATCCGCACCAGCCGGTCGCAGGCGATCAGCGCGTCGTGCCCGTAGACGGGCCGCTCGCGCCGGTCCGCCGCCCGCCGCTCCAGCTCCGCCAGCGACTCCGTGCTTCCGCCGCTCATCGCATGTCTCCCGCCCTGAGATGGGTGATCGGTGTCCGGCGCCCCGCCCACCAGGCCTGCCCGAGCGCCACCGCGCCCGCCAGCAGCACCGCGCCCGCGGCCGGCAGGACCAGCGACCACAGGTCGGCCCGCAGGGTCGCGCCCTGCGCGCCGGTGGTGGTCGGCAGGGCGAGCCGGTCCAGGTCGACACCGGGGGCGACCAGCAGGACGGTGGCCCAGCCGACGGCCACACCCCCGCCGGCTGTGACGAGCGCCTGGGGCAGAGCCTCCAGGCCCAGCAGCCGCCGGCCCTGGCGGGACGTCAGGCCCAGGGTGCGCAGCCGGGCCAGCAGCGCGGCCCGCTCCGGCGCGGCCCGCAGCAGCGACAGCACCAGGGCGAGTACGGCGTACCCGGCGCCCGCGACGACCGCCCAGCCGTAGATCCGTCCGGCGCCCTCCTGCAGCGGCGTGTCGGACAGCGCCGCGCGCTCCTCGGCACGCAGCGTCACCGTGAGGTCCGCCCCGCGCACGGCCGCCCGCAGCGCCCGCGCGTCGAGCCCGGCACCGGCCGCCAGCAGGACCGTGGGACCGCCGGAACCCTTCAGGCCCGCCGCGTCGACCAGCAGGAACTCACCGTCGGGAACGGCGGGGGTGCGGGGGCGTACGGCCGTGATCCGCACGGTGACGGTCCCGTCCGGCGTCACGATCCGGCGCGGCGCCCGCCCCAGCCGCTCGGCGACCCCCGGCGAGGCGACCGCGTCCAGCACTCCGCCCGACGACGTGAGCCGCCCGGCCGGGAAATCGCCGAGCCCCACCCGCCGCGCCAGCCCGGCATACGCCTCCGGCTCGACCCCGACCACGGTCAGCGGACGCGTCTCGTCCGACGCGCTCTGCGAGGCGCGCTCGATCCGTACGGCCGCCACCTCCCGTACGCCCGACACGCCCTGCACGGCTCGCGCCAGGCCCGCCGGGAGGGGGGTGCCGTCGGGCGTGGAGATCCGCGCGTCCGCGCCCGTCGCCAGCAGCGCGGCCCGGTCCCGGGCTTCCGCCACCCCGGTCAGCACGGAACCCCCGAACGCCGCCGTCGTCAGGGCCGTCAGCAGGGCCAGCAGCGGCAGCGCCGCGACCGCCGCAGGAGAGCGGCCCGCACGGGCCAGCGCCAGGAACCCGACCACGCCCCGCAGCCGCGCGGCCGGCCCGGCGGCCCACCGCAGGGGCAGCGGATACAGCCGTACGAGGACCAGCGCCGCGACCAGCCCGACCAGCACCGGCGCGGCACTCACCAGCAGGTCGTCCGACGTGCCCGTGCCACGGCGGCGCAGCGCCGCCACCGAGCCGACGGCCAGCACCAGCAGGGTCAGTTCGGCGACCGTGCGGCGCGCGCCGGGCCGGGCGTGCGCCAGATCGTCCCGCTCCTGGTGCGCCCGCGGCCTGCGGTGGGCCACGACCGCGCGCACCGGGAGCGCGGCACAGGCGAGCACCGCCACGGCACCCGCGCCGAGCACGGCGGGCAGCAGCCGGGCCCCGTCCACGGCGAGTACGGCCGGCAGCAGCCCGCCGACCGCCGAGGGCACCGCCACCACGGCCGTCTCCCCGAGCAGCCGCCCCGCGATGCCGGGCAGGGAGCCGCCCCGGGCCCGCAGCAGCGCGAGTTCGCTCTCGCGGCGGGAGGCACCGAGCCCCGCGCCCATGAGCAGGACGACGACGGCGACGGCGGCGATCCCGAACGCCCCGACGGCGATCACGGGCGTGATCGCGTCACGGACCGCCGCGTAGGAGCCGACGACCTGCTCCAGACCGGTGGAGAGCTGGGCCGTCGGACCGGCCGCCCCGCGCAGCCGCAGCAGCCCGGGCCCGCCTTCGAGGGAGGCGACCGCTTCGACGAGCGCCGGGGCGTCCCGCCCGGTGAGCCGCCCGGTGGCGGGGGCGACGCGCCAGTACTTCTCCGGCTCGCCCGGGCCGCCGAGCAGCGCCGGCGCGGCCTCGGGCGCCAGCAGCAGGCCCGCCTCCCAGTAGAACTGGGGCGGACTGTCGGGGGTGTTGACGTAGGCCAGGTCGGGGGCGCGGAGGTTCGGCTCCACGGACCAGTAACTCCCCTGCGGATACCGGGGTTCGAGGATCCCGGTGATCCGGACGGTCAGCGGGGTGTCCGCGAACGCGGCCAGGGTGACGGTGGATCCGGCCCGCAGCTTCAGCGTCCGGGCGGTCTCGGTGGTCACGGCGCCTTCCAGCACCCGGGTGCGCGTCGTCACCGGCGCGTCGGCGGTGGGCAGCCGGCCCTCCCGTACGGTGGCGTGTTCGGCGACCCCCGACTGCGCCAGCAGGGTGAACCGGGGCGGCAGCCCGTCGGGCCGGGGGAGCGAGGCATCCTGCGCCTCCAGGCTCTTCGCGGTGCGCACCCCGTACGCCGACTCGGCGGGGTCCGCCCGCAGCGGCTCGGGCAGCAGCGCGGACGCCTTGACGTCGACCGCCGCGAGCGCCCCGGGCCGTACGGCCTCCTCGCGGGTCTCCTGCGGCAGTTCGAGCCCCGGCTGCGGGGCCGTCAGCTCCAGCACCGTGGACTGCGGGGGAGCGGCGGCGACGGCCTCGCGCAGCCCCTGTGTCCCGTACGCCTCGACGGCCCGGGGCAGCAGGGCCGCGAGGAACGCCGTGACCAGCACCAGCACACCGAAGGCGACGGCGGCCACGGGCGCGGTGCGCAGCCGGGTCCGCACCCAGGGCGCGCCGTGCGTGTTCGGGGGCATCTCAGTCCTCCCCCTGGTGGCGCAGCGCGACCGCGGGTTCGGCCCGGCGCAGCGCGGAGACGGCGGTGATCAGCAGGAGCGGGGCGGCCACCCCCGCCAGCAGCAGGGCCACCCGGGACACCGGAAGTTCCACGAGGACGGGCGGGACGGGCCGCGCGGCGTCGGAGGCCAGCACGATCAGCGGGACGACGGCCCGGGTCAGGACGGTCCCCAGGCCCAGACCGGCGAGGAGCCCGGCCCCGACGAGCAGGCTCTGCTCGGTCGCGACGAGCCGGGCGAGGTCCAGGCGGGGCGCGCCCAGCGCGCGCAGCACAGCGAACTCGGCGTACCGCTCCCGCCGTGCCCCGGCGGCGCTCACCGCGAAACCCCCGGCCGCGAGGGCCGCGGCGGCCACCGCGACCGCCGTCAGCGCCGAGCGCGGCCCGGCGCCGAGCGGATCCCGCAGCAGTTCGGCCGCGGTCTCGTCCCGCACCAGCACCTGGTCCGGTTCGAGGTCGGAACGCGCCCGCAGGGCGGCGGCGACCCGCGCGGCCTTGCCGGGGGCGGCGTCCACCCACCACTCGTTGGGCGTGAGCGGCACACTCGCCCGCTCGGCCAAGGCCGCGTCGACGGCCCGCAGATCGAGCAGCAGCGCCCCGCCGTCCACGGCTGTTCCGTCCTGGTCGGTCGCGGTCGTCGGCAGCGCCTCGACGGACCGTACGATCCTCACCCGCAGCCGTTCCCCGGCCAGCGTCACGTCGATGCCGTCGCCGGTCTTCGCGCCCGCCGCGCGCAGGAAGTCCCGGGTGGCCACGCCGGAAACGCTCGTCGCGGCCGGGGCGCCGACGGTGTCGACGCGGACGGTGAACATCGGCGGGGTGAAGGAGAACCCGTCGCCGACGCCCGTGTCGTACTCGACGGTCAGAAGCCGCGGTTGCGGCAGAGGCCTCAGGTCTTTCCGGTCCACGGCCGTGCCGTTCTCCGACACGGTGGCGCTGCCCAGCCAGCGCAGTCCGGCGGGCGCCGGGACCGTCCGCGCGGAGCCGTCCGGGCCGGTGGAGAGCAGGCGTTCGACGGTGAGCCGGTGCAGCCGGGGAGGGCCGTCGGGGGACATGCCGTCGAGTTGCAGCCCGGTCAGCCGCAGCGGGCCCGCCGGGGCGGCACGCCCGCCGGTCGCCGTCACGTCCAGGTCCACGGCGACCCGGTGGACCCGGCCGTCCACGGGGACGTTCCCCGCGCCCAGCCGGTAGGAGATGCCGTAGCCGTCCTCGACGACCAGGGTGAGCTGCGGCGCGAGGCCGGAAGGGCGTGTCCCCGAGCCGGTGACATCGGTGATCCGTACGTCGAGCGCGACCCGCCGCGTGTCCTCGGGCAGCCGTATCGCACGGTCGGTGTCCTTGCCGGCGGGGGCCAGCGCCCGCAGCAGCCGCGCCGGGGGTTCGTCGGCGAGGTCGCCGCGCATCAGCATCCCGTCGTGGGCGTGGGCCGTGTCCAGGGCGAGGACCGTGCCCGTACGGCCGCCGGAGAGGTCCAGGGTGGTGCGGTGGGCGGGGGCGGCATCCCGGGCCCCGGGCAGTGCGGCGTAGAGACCGGTCTGGCCGGGGCTGCCCGGCCTGGTGTCGAGGACCCGCACGGCGGCGCCGGTCCGGAAGTCGGCCTGGTCGTCCTGCGAGCGGTCCCAGGACGCGCCGTGCCCGATCGCCAGCATCCCGGTCGTCACGGCGACGACCAGCAGCAGCACCGGACCCGCCCCGCGCAGCGGGCGCCTGCTGAACTGCCAGCCCGCCAGCGCCGCAGGCAGCCCCCGTCCGCTCGCCGACCGCCGCTCCGCGAGCCGGGCCGCCACCGGGAGCAGGCGCAGCGTCAGCACCGTGCCCGCCAGCAAGGCCAGCGCGGGCGCGGCGACCAGCAGCGGATCGACGCCCAGCTCCCCGGCCCGGTCCCGGGTGAGCGCACCGCCGCCGCTCGCGTCGGTCTGCCGGCCGAGCTGCCAGTACGCGATCCCCGCGATCAGCAGCAGCCCGACATCGGCTCCGGCGCGCACCGGCGCGGCCGACGTCGCGGCCCGGATCCGTCGCAGCCGTACGGGCGTGCCCGCCGTCGCCGCCAGCGCGGGCGCCACGACCGCCATCGCACAGACCGCCGCCACCGCGCCCGCGACCAGCCACACCCGGCCCCCCGGGGCGGTGTCGAGGCGCAGTCCGATCCGGTCGAGCGAGGACCAGCGGGCGAGCAGCCGGGCCAGCGGGCCGGACAGCAGCGCGGCACCGACCGCGGCCGGCACGGCCAGCAGCAGCGCCTCCAGCGCGGCGAGCCCCGCGATCCGGCCGCGTGATCCGCCTCTGGCCCGCAGCAGTTCGGTCTCGCCCGCCCGCTCGCTGTCCAGCAGCCGGGCCACCAGCAGCAGCGCGTACCCGGCGAGCAGCATCAGCTGCACCGAGACGATTGCCAGGGTGGAGCGGGCGACGAGCAGGGCGCGCGCGGTCCGGTCGAGCAGGCCGGGCAGTTCGGTGCGTACCGTCGCGCTCTCCCCGAGCGCCTTGCGCAGTTCCCCGGCCGCGCGGGCGTTCGCCGTGCTCAGGTGGTCGATGCCGTCGGTGGTGAGCGTGCGGTAGTCGGCGGTGGCCACCCAGGTGGTGCCGTCGCCGGCGGTGCGGCCCGAGGCGAGCACGGAGGCGTCGGCGAGCAGCGGGCCGTAGGTGGTGAAGACGACGGTGCGCACGCCGTGTCCGCCGAGGGTGTCCGCCTGCCAGTACGGGTCGGCGGTGTCGGCCGCCCGGTAGACACCGGTCACGCGGACCGTCAGGGGCTTCCCGGTCAGCCGGTCGGTGAGCTCGACACGCGCCCCGGGCTTCAGCCGCAGCCGGTCGGCGGCCGCCTCGGGCAGCGCGACCGGCACCGGCGCGGTCCGGTCCGCAGGCAGAGGGCCGGGCAGGGTGCCCGCGACCAGCCGGATCCGGGACCGGTCCAGGGCGGCGAGGAAGGTGAGGTCCGGCTGCCCGGCCTGCGGGGTCCCGGGCAGCGCGTACGCCGTCGACCGCTCCAGCGCCCGCACGGTCACCGGCAGCCCGCCGAACGCCTCCCGCGCCCGCCGGGCCACGGTCCGCGCGGCTTCCTCCCGGGGTACGTCCGTCTCGACCACCAGCGCCGCCGAGGCCGCCGCACGTCCGCTCAGCGTGGTGCGCAGGGCGGCGTCGCCGACGGAGGCCGAGAACGCGGCGAGGGTCGCGAGCACCGAGGCGGTCAGCAGCACCGCGAGCAGGGCGGCGGTGAGCAGCAGCCGGTGCGCGCGCACGCGCAGCACCAAGAAGCCCGTCACGCTTCCCCCGCTCCCCCCGAAGTCCCCTACGCGGCATGCATATCACGGAGTTACTGGGCGGGTACATGCGTTCGGGGCGAGATTCGTACGGCTCCTGACGGTGTGTTCGGGCGGCTGCCGGTGGTGTGTTCGTGCGGCTCTTGACGGTGCGGGCGGGCAGCGGATGTGATGCCGTGATGACGGAGAACACCGCAGCCCTCGCGACCGGCACCACCGATCTTGCGGCGGATCCCATGCTGCTGGTGGAGGACCTGCACCACTCCTACGGCACGGGCGCCGCCGCCGTTCACGCGCTGCGCGGGGCGTCCTTCGCCGTCCGCCGCGGTGAACTGGTCGCCCTCAAGGGCCGTTCGGGCTCCGGCAAGACGACGCTGCTGCAGCTGATCGGCGGCCTAGACTCCCCGCAGCGCGGCCGGATCGTCCTCGACGGCACCGATCTGTCGGCGCTCGGCGAGAGCGGGCTGCTGGAGCTGCGCCGCGACCGGATCGGCTTCGTCTTCCAGTCCTTCGGGCTCATCCCCATCCTGACGGCCGCCGAGAACGTGGGCGTGCCGCTGCGCCTGCGCCGGGCCGAGCCGCGTGAACGCGAGGAGCGGGTGGCCCTGTTGCTGGCGCTGGTGGGCCTCGCCGGCCATGAGGCGCAGCGGCCGGCCGAGCTCTCCGGCGGCCAGCAGCAGCGGGTCGCCATCGCCCGCGCCCTCGCCAACCGGCCCGCCCTGCTGCTCGCCGACGAGCCGACCGGCCAGCTCGACGCCGCCACCGGCCTCGCGGTCATGGAACTGCTGCGTGCCGTGGTCCGCAGCGAGGGCGTCACGGCTCTCGTCGCCACCCACGACCCACAACTCCTGGGCCTCGCCGATCGGGTGCTGGAACTCGGCGACGGGGAGGTCGCCGAGAGCCCCTGATCAGGACTCGGGTTCCACAGGCCGGTTCCACAGGCCGGTTCCACAGGCCGGTTCCTCTGGGCGTTTCCCGGCGAGAGCGAACAAAACAGCGAACGCTGCTGGATGTGGGAGGGTGGGGCCATGGTCGCGATCAGTCTGAGCAAGGTCCAGGAGACCGCTCCCGCGCTGGTGAACCTCTACAAGAGCGCCGGGGTGTCCCTCACGAAGCACGGTCTCCAGGGGCAGCGGGCCGCCGTCTACCTGGTGGTCGACTACTCGGGGTCGATGAAGCCGTACTACCAGGACGGCAGCGTGCAGGCGCTGGCCGACCGGGTGCTGGGCCTGTCCGCGCACCTGGACGACGACGGCCGGGTCCCGGTGGTGTTCTTCTCCACCGACGTCGACGCCGTCACCGACATCGAACTCTCCGGCCATCAAGGGCGGGTGGAGCGGATCGCGGCCGGGCTCGGGCACATGGGCAAGACCAGCTACCACCTGGCGATGGACGCGGTCATCGACCACTACCTCGACAGCGGCACGCGTGAGCCCGCGCTCGTCGTCTTCCAGACCGACGGCGGCCCCGTCAACAAGCTCGCCGCCGAACGCTATCTGTGCAAGGCGGCCCGGCTGCCGTTGTTCTGGCAGTTCATCGGCTTCGGCGACCGGGGCAGCAAGCAGTTCGACTTCCTGCGCAAGCTCGACGAACTCGCCGTACCCGGCAAGCGGGTGGTCGACAACGCCGGTTTCTTCCACGCCGGGCCCGATCCGCGCCGGGTGTCCGACGCGGAGCTCTACGACCAGCTGGTGGGCGAGTTCCCGAAGTGGCTGGTGGCGGCGCGGGCGGCGGGGATCGTACGGCCGTAGGCGCCTTGCGACGGTAGGGGGTTACAGGGCGCGGAGGCGTTCGGCGAAGCGTTCGCCGATGCGGCGGTGGGTGGCCGCGTCCGGGTGGAGGCCGTCGGGGAGGGGGAGTTCGGCGGCGTCCGGCTCGCCGTAGAGGTCGCGGCCGTCGACGTAGTGGAGGTTCGGGTCGTCGGCCGAGCGCCGGCGCACCATGCGGGTGAGCTCGTCGCGGATGACGCGCAGGGTCAGCTTGCCGCGACCCTACCGGCGTGTCCTCGTGCATGGCGCACAGGATCGGTGAGACGACCCCCAGTGGGGCGGTCGGATGGCCCTCGCGGATCGTGTCGAGGAAGCCTTGACATCCTCCTTCGGCTGAGGCCAAAGGATTCCAGCCCTCACGGGCTGAGGTTCACGGGCGCTCGAACCCTTTCGGACTGTCACCCCTCCGGCGTGTCCCGCCGCGACACAGATGTTACTCAGGCGCACGCTTGGTTATTGCTAGGCGCCGAGCCGATCATACTGTCCGGCTCGGGGTGCGTCGAATCGTCCTTGCGGCGATTCGACGTTCCTTGCCCCCTACGCGGGAAGCCGCATTCTTCCCGGCCGTGAATGACCGGGTGGACGGCGGGGCCGAAGGCGCGCAGCAGCATCAGGTCCGTGTTCATGTCCTTCGTCCCGCCCGGCAGGTCGGTGAAGCGGACGGTGCCCGGCTTCCCGGGGCGGAAGTCGGTGCTGCCGGCCGCCATGTCGATGGTCAGGGTGTGGCCGCCGCCGGTCACGCTCGCCCGACCGGCCGGGCGGCCGTCGACGAGCAGGTCGTACACGCCGTCCGGGCGGGGCGGCGCGCCCACATAGGCGCGCCGGGTGGGCAGCGCGTCCAGTTCGACGGTGGTGGCGGCGCTGCGGAAGGCCAGCCGTACGCCCGAGGGCTGCGACTCGGCCATCAGCAGCTGCCCGTCGGAGCACTGGGCGCGGGCCCGGGCGGGCAGCCGGTGCGGCAGGACGCCGTGCTCGGTGCGCTCGACGTCCAGGGCGCCGCGCAGCAGGCCGGCGGTGACCGGGGTGGTGATCCACGCGGGCCCGGTCATGCGGCGGGCCAGGTGCGCAGCAGCGCGTCGAGGGCGTCCAGGACGCGGGTCCAGGTCTCGTCCGTGTCCGGGGCGCTGTGGCTGAAGCCACCGCCCAGCTCCAGGCTGACATAGCCGTGGAAGACGCTGCCGAGGAGGCGGACCGCATGGGTCCGGTCCGGCTCCGCGAGGTCGTAGCCGCGCAGGATCGCCCGGGTCATCTGCGCGTGCCGGACTCCCGCGCTCGCGGCCGCCGTCTCCGGGTCGAGCCGGAGCTGGGCGGCAGCGTAGCGGCCGGGGTGCTCATGGGCGTAGTCGCGGTAGACGTTGGCCAGTGCGCTCAGGGCGTCCTTGCCGGCTCGTCCGGCCAGCGCATCGGAGGCCCGGTCGGCGAGCTCCTCCAGGGCGAGCAGGGCGATACCGGTCCGCAGGTCCTGGGAGTTCCGCACATGGGAGTACAGACTCGCCACCTTGACGTCGAACCGTCTGGCCAGCGCCGAGACGGTCACCTCGTCGAAGCCGACCTCGTCGGCCAGATCGGCGCCCGCCCGCACCAGGCGTTCCGTGGTCAGCCCGACCCGCACCATGTCGTCTCTCCCTTCGCCTGAAGCAAGTATGCATTTGCCTAAAGGCTTTAGGCAAATTACCTTCACCTTTATGAAGCCTCTGACCGAGCAACAGCTCCGCGCCGCCTTCGTGAACTGCACCAAGGGCGAGGCCAGGCGTCTGTCCGTCCCGCGCGACCTGGCCGAGAGGCCCTGGGACGACCTGGACTACCTCGGCTGGCGCGACCCCCAGGCCCCCGACCGGGCCTACCTCGTCGCCGAACTGGACGGCCGTCCGGTCGCCCTCGCCCTGCGCGCCTCCGCCGGAGCCGTCGGGCAGGCCCGCCGCAGCATGTGCTCGATGTGCCTGACCACCCACTCCGGCGGCGTCGCCCTGATGGTCGCCTCCAAGGCGGGCCGGGCGGGCCAGCAGGGCAACTCGGTGGGCGCGTATCTGTGCGCCGACCTCGCCTGCTCGCTCTACGTGCGCGGACTGCGCGACGCGGGCATCGGCGCCCGGCTGCACGAGACGATCACCCTGGAGGAGAAGATCCGGCGTACGGTGACGAACCTCGCCGCGTTCGTCGCGAAGGTGACCGGCTGACGCCCGGCCGGCACAGGGCGCCGACGCCCGGCCGGGACAGGGCTCCGACGCGCCCGGCCGGGACGGGGCTCCGACGCGCCCGGCCGGGACAGCGTTTTGACGCTCAGCCGCGCGCCGCCAGCACGTCCGCCCGGCACTCCCGCGGCGTCCCCCACGCCGTGCGCAGCGCCCGTGCCTTGGTCAGCCACAGCGACAGGTCGTACTCCTCGGTGTACCCGATCGCGCCGTGCAGCTGAAGCGCCGTCCGGGCGGTGGCGTACGCCGCCTCGCAGGCGCTCACCTTCGCCGCCGCCACATCCCCCGGTGCCATCGTCACGGCGGCGCCCAGCACCAGCGGCCGGGCGAACTCCAGCGCGATCCTCGCGTCCGCCAGCCGGTGCTTGACCGCCTGGAACGAGCCGACCGCGACCCCGAACTGCGTGCGCTGCCGCACATACCCCACCGTGCGCTCCAGCAGCGCGAGACCGACCCCGAGCGCCTGGGCGGCGGTGGCGAGCCGTGCCAGGAGCAGCGCCCCGGGCGCGGGCGGACCGGCGGCGAGCAGCTCTCCGCCCGGCCGCAGCCGGGTCAGCCGCCGCGCCGGGTCCAGGGAGGGCCGTACGGCGTCATGGCCGGGCGCGAGGCGCAGTCCGTCGGGCGCGAGGGACAGCCGTACGTCCGCCAGGTCGCCGTCGAGCGCGTACGCCCCCTCGTACGCCACCGTCGCCACCGACTCGCCCGCGGCCAGCGCCGGCAACAGCCTCTTCGCCGGGCCCGGTTCACGGATCAGGGCCGCCGCGGTCACCGTCTCCACCAGCGGGCCCGGCACCGCGTGCCGCCCCAGCTCCACGAACGCCACGGCCAGTTCGACCGGCCGCGGCCCCAGCCCGTCGTACGCCTCCGGGACCGCCAGCGCGAACACCCCCGCGTCGGCGAGCCGGGACCACAGCGCCCGCCCGCTCGCGTGCTCCCCCCGGCTCCACTCCCGTATCGCCTTCGGCGTGTCGGCCGCCGTCAGCAGCGCGTCCAGGGAGCCGGCGAACGCCCGCTGCTCGGCGTCGAGGAGGAAGCGCATCAGCGGCGTCCCTTCGGCAGGCCGAGCAGCCGCTCGGCGACGATGTCGCGCTGGATCTCGTTGGTGCCCGCGTAGATCGGACCGGCGAGCGAGAACACATACCGCTCCGCCCAGTCGGTGTCCGCCCGTTCGCCCTCCTCGCCCAGCAGGTCCAGCGCCGTCTCGTGCAGCGCGATGTCGTACTCGGACCAGAAGACCTTGTTCAGGCTGGACTCCGGCCCGAGCCGCTCGCCCGCCAGGAAACGGGAGGCGGCCGCGTAGGTGAAGAGCTGGTAGGCGCGGGCGCCGATGAGCGCGTCGGCGACCCGCGCGCCCTGCTCCGGGGGGTTGCCCTTGGCGCGCCACAGGTCGTGCAGACGGTCGGCGGACGCCAGGAAACGGCCAGGGGAGCGCAGGGTGAGTCCGCGCTCGTTGGCCGCCGTCGACATCGCGATCCGCCAGCCCTGCCCCGGCTCGCCGATCACGTCCTCGTCCGGCACGAACACCTCGTCCAGGAACAGCTCCGCGAACGCCGGCTTCCCGTCGAGCCGGCCGATCGGACGCACGGTCACCCCCGGCGCGCGCAGGTCGAACATGACGTACGTCAGCCCCTGATGCGGCCTCGGGGTGTCCGGGTCGCTGCGGAACAGGCCGAACGCGCGGTCGGCGAAGGCCGCGCGGGACGACCAGGTCTTCTGGCCGCTCAGCAGCCAGCCGCCGGCCGTGCGGACCGCCCGCGACCGCAGGGAGGCCAGGTCCGAACCGGCCTCCGGCTCCGACCACGCCTGCGCCCACACGGTCTCCCCGCGCGCCATCGGCGGCAGCACACGCGCCCGCTGCTCCTCCGTCCCGTGCTCCAGGAGGGTCGGGCCCAGCAGGCTGATCCCGTTCTGGTTGACGCGCCCCGGGGCGCCCGCCGCCCAGTACTCCTCCTCGAACAGCAGCCAGCGGATCAGACCGCAGTCCCGCCCGCAGTAGCGCGCGGGCCAGTCCACCACCGACCAGCCGCCGGCGGCCAGTTCGGCCTCCCACGCGCGGTGCGCCGCGAACCCCTCCGCCGTCTCCAGGGAGGGCGGCGCGACGGTCGGCACATGCGCGTGGAGCCAGGCGCGGGCCTCGGCGCGGAACGCCTCCTCCCCCCGCGTGAGGGCGAGATCCATGGGCGGCCATCCTTTCCCTCCGGGCGGCCATTCCGCGGGCGCCATCCTTCCCTAACAAGTGTTTGGTAGGTTAGCGTGGCGGTATGACAGACGTCGAGAGTCCGGCGTACGTGCCCGGGCACGGACTGCTCGCGGGCCGCACCGCCGTCATCACGGCGGCGGCCGGCGCGGGCATCGGCGGCGCGACCGCGAGACGCTTCCTCGAGGAGGGCGCCCGCGTCCTGATCAGCGACGCCCACACCCGGCGCCTGAAGGAGTACGAGGCCGAACTCGCAGGGGAGTTCGGCGCCGCCTCGGTCGCCGCCACCCCCTGTGACGTCACCGACGACAGCCAGGTCCGGGCCCTGTTCGACGCGGCCGTGGAGACGCACGGACGGCTCGACGTCGTCGTCAACAACGCCGGACTCGGCGGCACCGCACCCCTCGTCGACATGACCGACGACCAGTGGACACGCGTCCTCGACGTCACGCTGAACGGCACCTTCCGCTGCACCCGCGCGGCGCTCCGCCTGATGCGCGACAGCGGGCGGGGCGTGATCGTCAACAACGCCTCCGTCGTCGGCTGGCGTGCCCAGGCCGGACAGGCCCACTACGCCGCCGCCAAGGCCGGTGTGATGGCGCTGACCCGCTGCGCGGCGATCGAGGCCGCCGCCTACGGCGTCCGCGTCAACGCCGTCGCCCCCAGCCTCGCCATGCATCCACAGCTGGTGAAGGTGACCACGCCCGAACTGCTGGCGGAGCTGACCGCGCGCGAGGCCTTCGGCCGGTACGCCGAACCCTGGGAGATCGCCAACGTGATCGTGTTCCTCGCGTCCGGCTACTCCTCGTACCTGACGGGCGAGACCGTCTCCGTCAGCAGCCAGCACCCCTAGGACGACAATGGGCCCGTGCCGACAAAGAAGAAGCCCCAGGTGACCGCCGCTGAGCGCCCCGCGGCCGCCGCCGCTCGCGACCGCCGCAGCGAACTCCTCGACACCGCCGCCGAGGTCTTCGCCGAGCAGGGCTACAACGCCACCACCGTCCGCAAGATCGCCGACCACGCGGGCATGCTCGCCGGCAGCCTCTACTACCACTTCGACTCCAAGGAGTCGATGCTGGAGGAGATCCTGCGCACCTTCCTCGACGAGCTGTGGGACGGCTACGACACCGTCCTGGGCGCCGGCCTCGGCCCCCGCGAGACCCTCGAGGCCCTGGTCACCGAGTCGTTCCGGGAGATCGACCGGCACCGCGCCGCCGTCGCGATCTACCAGAAGGAGAGCAGGCAGCTGGTCGCGCAGGAACGGTTCGCGTTCCTCGCCGAGTCCCAGCGCAGATTCGAGAAGGCGTGGCTGTCCACGCTGGAACGCGGGGTCGGGCTCCAGGTCTTCCGCGCCGACCTCGACGTCCGCCTCACCTACCGGTTCGTCCGCGACACCGTCTGGGTCGCCGCGTCCTGGTACCGGCCCGGCGGACAGCACAGCCCGGAGGAGATCGCCCGGCAGTACCTGTCGATGGTGCTGGACGGGATCGCCGTACGCACGTAACCCACTGGGGAGTTGCCATGGCCGAGGCCTACATCGTCGAAGCGGTCCGTACGCCCGTCGGGCGGCGCGGGGGAGGGCTTGCCGGGGTCCATCCGGCGGACCTGGGCGCGCACGTGCTGAAGGAACTCGTCGCCCGCGCTGCCGTCGACCCGGCGGCCGTGGAGGACGTCGTCTTCGGCTGCCTGGACGCGGTCGGGCCGCAGGCCGGGGACATCGCCCGCACCTGCTGGCTGGCCGCGGGGCTCCCCGAGGAGGTGCCCGGAGTGACCGTGGACCGCCAGTGCGGCTCCTCCCAGCAGGCCGTCCACTTCGCCGCCCAGGCCGTGCTCTCCGGCACCCAGGACCTGGTCGTCGCGGGCGGCGTGCAGAACATGTCGCAGATCCCCATCGCCTTCGCCACCCGCCAGGCCGCCGAGACCCTCGGCTTCACCCAGGGCCCCTTCGCGGGCAGCGAGGGCTGGCGCGCCCGCTACGGCGACCGGCCCGTCAACCAGTTCGCCGGCGCCGAGATGATCGCCGCCAAGTGGGGCATCAGCCGCCAGGACCAGGAGGAGTTCGCCCTGCGCTCCCACCAGCGGGCGGTACGGGCGATCGACGAGGGCCGCTTCGAGAGGGAGACCGTCGCCCACGGCGACGTCACGGCCGACGAGGGCCCGCGCCGGGACACCTCCCTGGAGAAGATGGCCGCCCTGAAGCCCGTGATGCCCGGCGGGACGGTCACCGCCGCCTGCTCCTCCCAGGTCTCCGACGGCGCCGCCGCCGTCCTCCTCGCCTCCGAGCGGGCGGTGCGCGAACACGGGCTCACGCCACGCGCGCGCGTGCACCACCTCTCCGTACGCGGCGAAGACCCCATCCGCATGCTGACCGCGCCCATCCCGGCCACCGCCCACGCCCTGAAGAAGACCGGCCTCACCCTCGACGACATCGACCTCGTCGAGATCAACGAGGCCTTCGCCCCCGTCGTCCTCGCCTGGCTGAAGGAGACCGGCGCCGACCCGGAGAAGGTCAACGTCAACGGCGGCGCCATCGCCCTGGGCCACCCCCTCGGCGCGACCGGCGCCAAACTGATGACGACCCTCCTGCACGAACTGGAACGCACAGGCGGCCGGTACGGCCTCCAAACGATGTGCGAGGGCGGGGGGCAGGCCAACGTGACGATCATCGAACGGCTGTGACGGTGACGACGCTTGCTAAACCACCGCTTCGGCGGACGGAGTCCGGCGCAGGCCCCCGAAGCCTGTGAGGCCCCTGGGGCCGAGCAGTGCGAGGGGGCCGTCGGGGATGGTGCCGATGTGCGAGGGCGGGGGGCAGGCCAACGTGACGATCATCGAACGGCTGTGACGGAGGGGGCGGCCGACGGCCAGGGAGAGGTTTTGACGGGAGGGGGTGGCCGACGGTCAGGGAGAGGATGCGAGGCGCTCCCTGACCAGCTCGGCCTCCTTCACGATCCGCTCCACCAGCTCCGCGCACGACGGCAGGTCGTCGATCACCCCGGCGACCTGCCCGGATGCCATCACCCCGAGATCCGTACGGCCGTCCACCATCGCCGACCTCAGCAGCATCGGGGTGTTCGCGGCCAGCAGCACCTGGCTCCACGACAGCTCCTTGCCGTGCCGCAGGGCCAGGCCGTCACGGACCATGCCGGGCCAGGACAGCCCCGACAGCTTCCGGAAGCCCGCCGCCCGGCGGACCGCGTGCACCAGCCGTCTCGCACGGCCGGAGCGCTCCAGGGCGTCCACCAGGTCCGTGCGGAGCATGCGGTGCGGCAGGCCGTCCACCGCGCGGGTGACCGTGACGTCCCGGACCGTCGCCGCCAGATAGCGGGCCTTCACCGCGTCCGGCACCGTCGAGTCCGACGTCAGCAGGAAACGCGTCCCCATCGCCACCCCGGCCGCCCCGTACGCCAGCGCCGCGACCAGCCCCCGCCCGTCGAAGAAGCCGCCCGCCGCCACCACCGGGATGTCCACCGCGTCCACCACCTGCGGCAGCAGCACGGTCGTCGCCACCTCACCGGTGTGCCCGCCGCCCTCCCCGCCCTGCACCACCACCGCGTCCGCACCCCACGCCGCGACCTTCTCGGCATGCCGGCGCGCCCCCACGGAGGGGATCACGACGACCCCTGCCTCCTTCAGCTCGGCGATCAGCTCCCGGGACGGCGCGAGCGCGAAGGACGCCACCCGCACGCCCTCGTCGAGGATGATCCGCACCCGGTCGCCCGCGTCCCCCGCGTCCGCCCGCAGATTCACCCCGAACGGCGCGTCCGTACGGGACTTGACCTCCCGTACGGCCTCCCGCAGCCCGTCCACGGTCATCGTCGCCGAGCCCAGCACACCCAGCGCGCCCGCCTCCGCCACCGCCGACACCAGCCGCGGACCCGCCACCCAGCCCATTCCGGTCTGCACGACCGGATGCCGCACCCCGACCAGCCGCGTCAGCGTCGTCTCCATCAGGCAGGCACCTCCCGCGCGCGCGTGTTCCCCGGATCGATCACCTCACGGATCAGCCGCAGCTCCTCGGCGGTCGGCTCACGGGTGCACGGCACCTCGTCCGGGACCACCAGCTCGAACCCCGTCGCCTCCCGCACCTGCTCCACCGTCACCCCCGGATGCACCGAGGCCAGCCGCATCGCGCGCCCGGGCGTCGCGAAGTCGAAGACACCGAGGTCGGAGACGACCCGCGGGATGCGGTGATGGCGGGCTCCGCCGGCCCGGTCGTAGCCGACCCCGCACACCATGTCGACCTTCTCGACGAACACCCGCCGGGAGTGCCTGGGGACCCAGTAACTGGTCGGGTTGTTGAGCGTGTTGACCGGCGCCCCGCGCACCCCGAGCAACTGGCGGGTGGGCCGCGCCCAGTCGCCGATGCAGGAGATGTTCTGGTTGCCGTACCGGTCGATCTGGCTCGCGCCCATCATCACGTGCCGCCGCCCGCCCGCGACCAGATCCAGATGCCTGCGGTACGGCAGCCAGCCCTCGGCGGTGCCGTCCGGCCGGACGACCGTCGCCTCGCCGTCGGTCAGCAGCAGGTCCGGCGCGAAGGTGAGCCGGGCCAGCCGCGCCCCCACGGACGGCACCAGACCCATCGGGCTCGCCAGGATCTCACCCCCGTCCCGCCACGCCTCGGCACAGGCGATCACGCAGTACTCCGCGCGCGTGGTCATACGCCCTCCCCGGCCGCCGCCTGGTACGCCTGCTCGTCCCCGGACAGATACCGCTCCGCGAACTCCTCCCACGGCGTGGTCGCGTACCGCTTCTGGAACGCCTCGTCCCGGCCGTAGTCGGGAGCGCAGGACGTGAAATGCGCCCCGTTCGGGGACTCCACGACCCCCGTCACCACATGGCGCCCGATCAGCAGCGACTGCGGCCCGCCCCCCTTGCTCAGCTCGGCCGTGTCGACGATCCGCTCGCACGACACGTACGCCGCGTCCGCCGCCTCGCAGAACAGGTCGTCGAAGTACGGGTCGGGGCCCAGATACTGCCCGTTGCCCAGCCGGTCGGACCGGTTGACGTGCACCAGGGCCGCGTCCAGGCGCAGGGCGGGCATGGCCACGAACGTCTCCCCGTCGTCGTACGGCGAGGTCACCGTCCGCAGGGCGGGGTTGACCCGCATGACGTCCGAGCCGAGCCCCGCCCGCACCGGCAGGAACGGCAGCCGGGCCGCGGCGGCGCGCAGCCCCCACAGGAACATCGCCTCGTCGACCTCCATCAGCTCGAACGCGCCGCGCTCACGGGCCGCGCGGTAGTGCGGTTCCAGGGGGATCGAGTCGAGGGTGGCGAAGGCCGCGACCAGCTTGCGGATCCGCCCGGCCGCGGCCAGCATGCCGACGTCCGGACCGCCGTACGACACCACGGTCAGGTCGGTGACGTCCGACCGCAGCAGGGCCCGGACCAGGGCCATCGGCTTGCGGCGCGAGCCCCAGCCGCCGATGCCGAGGGTCATGCCGCTCTCCAGCCGGGAGACGGCCTCCTCGGCGGTCATCGTCTTGTCGGTCACGCCTGAGTCCCCTTCCGTGTCCCCTTCTCGTGCTTCTCGTTCTCGTGCTTCTCGCGCGCGTGGCCGAACGTGTCCCGGACCCGGTCGGCCACCCCCGAGACGCTCGCCTCGAAGGTGAAGCCCTGCTCGAAGCGGTAGCTGCGGCGCACGTCGACCGGGTCGATGCCGTTGATGGCCGCCTTCGCCAGCCGCAGCAGCTCCCCGTCCTTCGCGGCGATCTCCCGCGCCACCTCCAGCGCGGCCCCGAGCAGCTCCTCGCGCCGGACCACCCGCCACACCGAGCCGTGCGCCTGCAGTTCGGCCGCCGTCACCGTGCGGGAGGTGAAGTACAGGGCGCGCATCAGATGCTGGGGGACCAGCCGGGCCAGGTGGGTGGCCGCCCCCAGCGCGCCCCGGTCCAGCTCGGGCAGCCCGAACACGGCGTCCTCGCTCGCCACGATCACGTCCGCGTTGCCGACGAGTCCGACGCCGCCGCCCAGACAGAAGCCGTGCACCGCCGCGACCACCGGGACCTCGCACTCGTACACCGCCGCGAACGCCTCGAAACAGCCGCGGTTGGCGCCCACCAGCGCGCCCGGCCCCCGCGTCTGCAGCTCCTTGATGTCCACGCCCGCGTTGAACCCCCGCCCCTCGGCGGCCAGCACCACACACCGGGTCCCCGGGGCCCGGCCGGCCGTGCGCACCGCGTCGGCCAGCGCGAACCAGCCGCTCACCGGCAACGCGTTGACCGGCGGGACGTCAACCACGACCAGCGAAATCCCCTTTTCGGGGGACGAGGTGGAGACACCCATGGAAGCATCAGCTACCTTTCCACCAAACGTTTGTTAGGTGAAAGGTAGCAGCGAATGGAGCTGGACGGGAAGGTCGCCGTCGTCACGGGCGGCACCCGCGGCGTGGGCGCGGGCATCGCACGCTCCTTCGCGCGCGCGGGCGCCGACGTGGTGGTCGTCGCCCGCCGCCCCCCGGAAGTCCCACTGCCCAGGACTGAGTTCATGGCCCTGGACGTACGGGACGCGGACGCCGTACGGGAGTTCTTCGCCGCACTGCCCCGGTGCGACGTCCTGGTCAACAACGCGGGCGGCGCACCGTACCGCCCGCTCGCCCAGGCCGACGCCGAGCGCCACGCGCGCGTGATCGAGCTCAACCTGCTCGCCCCGCTGACCGTCTCCCTCGCCGCCCACGACCATCTGCGGCGCGCCGAAGGCTCGGTCGTGATGATCGGCAGCGTCAGCGGCAGCCGCCCCTCGCCCGGCTCGGCGGCCTACGGCGCCGCCAAGGCCGGACTGGAGAACCTCGCCCGCTCGATGGCCGTCGAGTGGGCCCCCCAGGTGCGGGTCAACACCCTCGTCGTCGGCATGGTCCACACCGAACTGGCGCACCTCCACTACGGCGGCCCCCAGGGCGTCGAGGGCGTCTCCCGCACCATCCCGCTCGGCCGGCTCGCCCAGCCCGCCGACGTCGGCGCGGCAGCCGTCTTCCTCGCCTCCGACGCGGCCGCGTACATCAGCGGGGCGAGCCTGCTCGTACACGGGGGAGGGGAACGGCCCGCGTTCCTCGACGCCGCAACCGCCAACAAGAACAGCGACGCCGCAACCGCCAACAACGACAGCCAGGACAGCCAGGAGGCCTGAGATGACAGCACTCTGCGACGGCCGCGTCGTCGTCGTCACCGGCGCCGGACGCGGCCTCGGACGGGCGCACGCACTCGCCTTCGCGGCCGAGGGCGCACGGGTCGTCGTCAACGACCTGGGCGTCGGCCTCGACGGCACGCCCGGGTCCCGCAGCCCGGCCGGCCAGGTCGTGGCGCAGATCCGCGCGGCCGGCGGCGAGGCGGTCGCCCACGGCGGCGACATCGCCACACCCGAGGGCGCCGCCTCCCTGATCGCCACCGCCCTGGAGACGTACGGCCGGCTCGACACCCTCGTCAACAACGCGGGCTTCCTGCGCGACCGGATGCTCGTCAACCTCGACGAGGACGACTTCGACGCCGTCCTGCGCGTCCACCTCAAAGGGCACTTCCTGCCACTCAAGCACGCCGCCGCGCACTGGCGCGCCGAGACCAAAGCCGGGCGCACACCGGCCGCCCGGATCGTCAACACCAGCAGCGGGGCCGGACTGCTGGGCTCGCTCGGGCAGGGCAACTACAGCGCCGCGAAGGCCGGAATCGTCGGCCTGACGCTGGTCGCCGCCGCCGAACTCGCCCGCTACGGCGTCCAGGTCAACGCGATCGCACCCGCCGCCCGCACCCGGATGACGGAACGCACGTTCGCCGAGACCATGGCGGCCCCCGAGTCCGGCTTCGACGCCATGGCCCCGGAGAACGTCTCGCCGCTCGTCGTCTGGCTGGGCTCCGCCGCGAGCACGGGCGTCACCGGCCGGGTCTTCGAGGCGGAAGCCGGCCGGATCACCGTCATGGAGGGCTGGCGGCCTGGGCCCACCGCCGACAAGGGCGCACGCTGGAGCCCGGCGGAGGCCGGAGAGGCCGTACAGAAACTGCTGGCGGCAGCCGAGCCGCCGGCGGCCGTGTACGGCACGTAGGACGGCTCAGCCGCCGCCACCCACACCGGCGCGTGGCCGCTCGCCGCCGGCCTGGGCAAGCGCCCCCGAAGGGGCGCGGGGAACTGCGCGACCAGCCACAACGCAGCCGCAGACGAAAGACGGCCCATCGCGGCCCTCCCAGCGGAGCGCTTACGTGTCGCACTCCAGAACCGTCCGGCACAACCCGCACCGCGCCCGGACCCGCCCCTTCACCGGCACCCTGATCCGCTGATGACAGGTCGGGCAGGGAAACGTCACCCGCAACGGGCCCTGCGGGTCCGACGCGAACACGTAGGGCGGATCCGAGGCCCCCGAGCCCCCCGAGGCCCGGCGAACCGAGCCCTGCCCATGATCCGGGACGTGATCGGGGCCGTGAGCCGGACCCCGCCCATGCCCCTGCGCACGCCGCCGGTCATGGGCGTACCGGCGCCGCCCCGCCCACCCCGCCGCCGTCAGCGGAGGCTGCCGCCCGTCGCAAAGAGCCCGCTCACGACCCCGCACATACGCCGTGTACGCCTGCGCACTGGTGAACCAGGCCGACGGATCCTCCCCGAACACCAGCGACCGCTTCGCCAGCACGTACCCGAACTCCTCCGGCGTCAGATACCCCAGCTTCTGCGAGGACGCCCCGTCCTCCCGGTAGGCGTCCAGCAACAGCCAGCCCGCCCCCAGATACGTCGTCGCCGTGTCCGTGAGGATCTCGTTGTCCCGCGTCCCCCGGAACGACAGATCCAGCCGGTGCAGATACACATGCATGATCTCGTGCGCCAGCGCCGCCCCGATGTCCCGCCGATGCGTCCGGAAACGATCGTTCAACTCGACGAAGTACTCCGGACCCGCCGCCAGCTCCACGTTCGCGGCATGCTCCATCTCCCGGAACGCCACGATCATCCGCGCATCCGGCAACCGGTAGTGCCGCACCAGCTCCCGCGCCACCCGCTGCGCCCCCAGATACAGATCGTCCGTGTCACAGAACGCCACGTCCACCGGCGGCACACTCGCCGCGAACTGGTGGATCGTGTCGTACGACAACCGCCGGTACAACGCCGTGACGGCGGCCCGCACCGTCTCCAGATGCGGAAAACCGTGCTCGACCGGTCCGCCGTTGGCCACGCCCGCACCCCCAAGACGCCTGCACCTGATTCCACTGTACGAGGACGCCCGCACTAGGGTGATCGCCCATGACCACCCGCAACACCCCCGGAACCGGCACCGCAGACGTCGACCCGGCCGTCCGCGCCGAGCTCGACCGGCTGCGCGACAGCATCGACAACATCGACGCGGCCGTCGTCCACATGCTCGCCGAACGCTTCAAGGCCACCCAGCAGGTCGGCCACCTCAAGGCCCGCCACCAGCTGCCCCCCGCCGACCCGACCCGCGAGGCCCGCCAGATCGAACGGCTGCGCACCCTCGCCGAGAGCGCCAAACTCGACCCCGCGTTCGCCGAGAAGTTCCTCAACTTCATCATCGCCGAGGTGATCCGCCACCACGAACGCATCGCCGAGGACACCGCGCCCCCCACCGCGACCCCGACCGCCACCCCCACGACCCGCTGACGGACACCGGCCCGCCCGCCGGCGACCCCCACCCCACCGGCGAGATCCGGCCGGGCCCGCCCCCACCAGCCAAAGGCCCGGCGCCTCCGGCGCGAGAACGGACATAGGGCGTGAAACGATCCGCCCCTGTGCCCGGCCTGCGGCATCAGGCAGCATGTCGTTCATGTCCGTACTGACGCGCGACGAAGCGCTGAGCCGAGCCCGGCTCCTCGACATCCACCACTACACCATCGAGCTCGACCTGACGGCCGGCGACGAGACCTTCGGCTCCCACACCGCCATCAGGTTCACCGCCCGCACCGATGGGGACACCTTCGTCGAGGTCAAGCCCGCCGAACTGCACTCCCTCACGCTCGACGGACAGCCCATCGACCCCGACAGCCTCGACGGCAACCGGATCGCCCTGAAGAACCTCACCGCCGGAGAACACGAACTACGCGTCGACGCCCGCATGCGCTACTCCCGCACCGGCGAGGGCATGCACCGCTTCACCGACCCCAGCGACGGCGAGACCTACCTCTACACCCAGCTGTTCATGGACGACGTCCAACGCGTCTTCGCCGCCTTCGACCAGCCCGACCTCAAGGCCGTCTTCGACCTCACCGTCCGGGCCCCCGAAGGCTGGACCGTCCTCGCCAACGGCATCACCGAACACCTCGGCGACGGACAATGGCGGGCCGCCACCACCCCCCTGATCTCCACCTACCTCGTCGCCGTCGCCGCCGGCCCCTGGCACTCCGTACGCACCGAACACCGCGGCCTGCCCTTCGGCATCCACTGCCGCCGCTCCCTCGCCCCCCACCTCGACGCCGACGCCGACGAACTCCTCGACATCACCCGCGCCTGCTTCGACCGCTACCACGAGAAGTTCGAGGAGCCCTACCCCTTCGACTCCTACGACCAGGCCTTCGTCCCCGAGTTCAACGCCGGCGCCATGGAGAACCCCGGACTCGTCACCTTCCGCGACGAGTTCGTCTACCGCTCCGCCGTCACCGACACCGAACGCCAGACCCGCGCCATGGTCATCGCCCACGAGATGGCCCACATGTGGTTCGGCGACCTCGTCACCCTGCGCTGGTGGGACGACATCTGGCTCAACGAGTCCTTCGCCGAGTACATGGGCTACCAGACCCTCACCGAAGCCACTCGCTTCACCGACACCTGGACCGACTTCGGCGTCGTCCGCAAAGCCTGGGGCTACGACGCCGACCAGCGCCCCTCCACCCACCCCGTCGCCCCCGACGACGTCCCCGACACCGCCTCCGCCCTCCTCAACTTCGACGGCATCTCCTACGCCAAGGGCGCCTCCGCCCTGCGCCAACTCGTCACCTGGCTCGGCGAGAAGGACTTCCTCACCGGCATCAACACCCACTTCGCCCGCCACAGGTTCGCCAACGCCACCCTCGCCGACTTCATCGACTCCCTCGCCGCCGGCACCGACCGCGACGTCCACGCCTGGGCCGACGCATGGCTGCGCACCACCGGCGTCGACACCCTCACCCCCGTCGTCACCGGCGACAACGGCGACCACTTCCTCACCGTCGAACACACCGGCAACCGCCCCCACCGCATCACCGTCGGCCGCTACGACCAGGACCTCCCCGGCGACCAGGGCCGCCTCACCCGACGCACACCCCTCGAACTGGACATCCCGCAGAGCACACCCGTCCCCCTCGGCAAACGCCCCACCCTGCTCCTCCTCAACGACGGCGACCTCACCTACGCCAAGATCCGCTTCGACGCCCACTCCTTCCAGGGCGTCACCACCAACCTGAGCGGACTGCCCGACCCGGTCACCCGCGCCGTCGTCTGGAACGCCCTGCGCGACACCGTCCGCGACAGCGAACTCGCCCCCACCGCCTACCTCGACGCCGCCCGCACCCACCTCCCCCACGAAACCGACCTCGCCCTCGTCCAGGGCGTCCTCGCCTTCGCCACCACCCACATCGCCGGCCGCTACACCGCCCCCGACGACCGCCCCGCCGCCCTCGCCACCCTCTCCGCCCTGTGCCGCGACCTCATCCGCCGCACCGAGGACGGCGACCACCCCGGCCTGCGCCTGATCGCCGTACGCCACTTCATCAACGTCGCCGCCCACCCCGACACCATCGCCGCCTGGCTCGCCGACGGCACCGTCCCCGGCGGCCCCGAACTCGACCCCGACCTGCGCTGGCGCATCCTCGCCCGCCTCGCCGTCCTCGGCGCCACCGACGAGACCACCATCGCCGCCGAACTCGAACGCGACCCCTCCGCCACCGGCCGCGAGGGCGCCGCCCGCTGCCGCGCCGCACTCCCCGACCCCGACACCAAAGCACGCGCCTGGGCCGCCATGTTCGCCTCCGACGACCTCTCCAACTACCTCTTCACCGCCACCGCCCAGGGCTTCTGGCAACCCGAACAAGCCGACCTCGTACGGGAGTACGTCCCCCGCTACTACGAGGACGCCGTCGCCGTCGCCGCCCGCCGCGGCCCCGCCATCGCCGACGCCGCCGGCCACTGGGCCTTCCCCGTCCACGCCATCGACCCCGAAGCCCTCACCCTCGGGGAGACCTGCCTGCGCGACGCCGACCCCATCCCCGCCCTGCGCCGCAAACTCACCGACCAACTCGACGACCTCCGGCGAGCGTTGAAGGTACGCACCTCCTAGGACCCGTCCGGCCCGGGCCGGACCGCGACGACCGCGACGATCGGTACCCCCTTTCGGGTACCGATCGTCGCTGTCCTCGGGCGTGTCCCCACAACGGCGTACAAGGTGGAACCCCCCCGCCACGCGCCCGCCCGGAGGAACCCCATGAGCACCCCGCCACTCGCCTCAGGCCCCGATCCTCTCCGGCCACCACTCGCCTCAGGCCCAGAAGGCCCCGACGCACTGAGGCCCCTGCTCACCACCGTCCTCGACGCCCTCGACACCGGCCGCACCGCACGCGGCGGCCCCCTCCCCGCCGGCGGCCCCGCCACCGTCGCCGCCCGCCTGAGAGCCGCCGTCGGCGACGTACTCCCCGAACACGGCGACCCCCAAGCCCTGCCCACCCTCGTCCACGCCCTCGCCGAAGGCTCCGCCGACCCCGCACACCCTTTGTGCGCCGCCCACCTGCACTGCCCGCCCCTCGCCGTCGCCACCGCCGCAGACCTCGCCGCCTCCGCCCTCAACCCGTCCCTCGACTCCTGGGACCAGGCCCCCGCCGCCTCCGCACTCGAAACCCTCGTCACCCAAGCCCTCGCCCGGCTCGCCGGCCTCACCGACGCCCTCGTCACCACCGGCGGCACCGAGTCCAACCAACTCGCCCTCCTCCTCGCCCGCGAAACCCTCGGCCCCACCGTCCGCCTCCTGTGCGCGGAAAACGCCCACCACTCCCTCACCCGCGCCGCCTGGCTCCTCGGCCTGCCCGAACCCGTCGTCATCCCCGCCCCCGCCGGCACCCTCGACCCCGCCGCCCTCCACGCCGCCCTCACCACCGTCCCCGGCCCCCACCTGGTAGCCGCCACCGCAGGCACCACCGACGCCGGACTCATCGACCCCCTCCCCGACATCGCCACCCTCTCCCACACCCACGGAGCCCGCCTCCACATCGACGCCGCCTACGGAGGCGGACTCCTCTTCAGCGACCACCACCGCCCCAAACTCGCAGGCCTCGACACCGCCCACACCCTCACCCTCGACCTGCACAAACTCGGCTGGCAACCCATCGCCGCCGGACTCCTCGCCGTCCGCGACCCCACCGACCTCACCGCACTCGACCAAAGCGCCGACTACCTCAACGCCGACGACGACACCGAAGCCGGCCTCCCCGACCTCCTCGGCCGCTCCCTGCGCACCACCCGCCGACCCGACGTCCTCAAGATCGCCGTCACCCTCAAGACCCTCGGCCGCCACCGCCTCGGCACCCTCGTCGACCAAGTCTGCGAACACGCCCGCCAGTTCGCCCACCTCGTCCACGACCACCCCCACCTCGAACTCCACGCACCACCCACCATCAGCACCGTCCTCTTCCGCCCCACCGGCGCTCCCGACACCACCGTCGCCGACATACGCCGCCGCCTCCTCACCGACGGCCACGCCGTCCTCGGCCGCGCCCGCATCGACGGCCGCCTCTGGCTCAAAACCACCCTCCTCAACCCCCACACCCGCCCCCACGACCTGACCCCCCTCCTGCACCTGCTCGAAGGAAACACCCCCACATGAACACACCCCCACCCCCCGACACCGACACCCCCCGCGACCTCGTCGGCATCGGCATCGGCCCCAGCAACCTCTCCCTCGCCGCCCTCGCCCACCCCCTCACCGAACTCGACACCGCCTTCTACGAACAACGCCCCCGCTTCGACTGGCACCCCGGCCTCCTCATCGACGGCTCCCGCATCCAAGTCCCCTTCCTCGCCGACCTCGTCACCCTCGCCGACCCCACCAGCCCCTGGAGCTTCCTCAACTACCTCAAAACCCACCACCGCCTCTACCCCTTCTACTTCACCGAGCGCTTCCACATCCAGCGCGCCGAATACGACACCTACTGCCGCTGGGTCGCCGACCACCTCCCCGGACTCCACTTCCGCCACCACGTCGACGCCGTCCGCTGGAACCCCGAACGCGACACCTTCGAAGTCGACTACACCCAACTCGACACCAACGGAGAAGCCGAAGCCCTCGGCCGCACCCACACCAGGAACATCGTCCTCGGCATCGGCACCGAACCCCACATCCCCGCCCCCCTGCGCCCCCTCGTCGACGACCCCCGCGTCCCCGTCCTCCACTCCACCGACTACCTCACCCACCGCGACACCCTCCGCACCGCCGGCCACATCACCGTCGTCGGATCAGGACAGTCCGGCGCCGAAATCTTCCTCGACCTCCTCCGCCACCGCCCCCCAGGCCGCGAACAACTCCACTGGATCGGCCGCACCGAAGCCTTCGCCCCCATGGAGTACTCCAAACTCGGCCTCGAACACTTCACACCCGACTACACCCGCTACTTCCACGCCCTCGCCGAACCCGTCCGCGACCGCCTCCTCACCACCCAATGGCAACTCCACAAAGGCATCGACGCCGCCACCCTCGCCGCCATCCACGACGAGCTCTACCACCGCACCCTCGACGGCGGCTGGCCCGACACCGTCCTCACCCCCGGCGTCCACGTCCGCACCGCCGGCCGCATCTCCACCACCCGCATCGAACTCCACCTCGAACACACCCAGCAGAACACCCGCACCCGCCTCACCACCGACGCCGTCGTCCTCGCCACCGGCCACCGCGAACGCCCCCTCGACCACCTCCTCGCCGGCCTCGACCCCTACCTGCGCCGCGACAACAGCGAACGCCCCCGCATCGACGAACAGTTCCGCCTCGCCCTCGACCCCGCCATCACCGCCACCGACTGCCACATCTACGTACAGAACGCCGAACGCCACACCCACGGCATCGGCGCCCCCGACCTCGGCCTCGCCGCCTGGCGCAGCGCCACCATCCTCAACACCCTCACCGGCAAGGACAACTACCCCCAGCCCACCCGCACCGCCTTCACCACCTTCGGCCTCCAAAAACAACGACAGCCCCAGATCCCGTCCGCACGCCGGCCCCACACACTGACCCCCCTGCGCGACGGAATCTGAGGCCGCCACACCACCTCAGAGCATTCCTCAGAACACCGGCGTACCGTCCCGCGTCAGCTTCCAGTCCACCGAAGCGAAGTCCTTCGGATCCAGCACACCCTTCGCGGTCACCCACTCCGCGATCCGCGTCCGGATCTCCGTCGACTCCGCCCACACCTCGGTCGCGGAGGCCACATGCGGGAACGCGCCACCACCGTTCGCCCGGTAGTTGTTCACCGCGAACACGAACTGCTGCGCGTCATCCAGCGCCGCCCCGTTGTACGTCAGGTTCCTGATCCGCGAACCCGCCGCCTGCGCGACGTCGATGTCGTACACCAGCCCCGACACATAGTCGTAGTTGTAGTCCGGCCGGTTGTTCGCGTTCGTCAGCTTGTCCACGTCCACGACCGTGCCCGCCGCCGTCTGCACGAAATACTCCGCCGAATACTCCAGGTACGCCTTGATCTGCGCACCCGTCATCAACTTCGCCACCAGCGTGTTGTCGTACACGTACAGGCTCGACAGATCCCGGATCGTCACATTGCCCGCCGGGATCTCCGACGTACGCGAGAACGGCGACGCCTGCGAGATCACCGGCAGCGACGCGTACGACGTCCCCACCAGCGCCGCCTTGACGACATCCTCCTGCACCTTGGTGATCAGGTCGATGATCGGAGCGTCCTTGTACCGCGCCTCGACCGTCGTCAGCGTCTCCGTCGCCGAACCGACCACCTGGTTGACGTACTCCACGACCTTCGCGTGCTCGTCACTGAGCAACTTGGTGATCTTCGGGTCGTCGGCCACGGTGTTGGAGTTCAGCACCTTCGACGCGACCGACTCGACGGTCCACCGCCCCTTTTCGAACACAAGTGCGATGTCGAACACGGACAACCGCTCCGCGTACGCCAACGGCTCCGACAACACGACCGTCTTCCCGGACTTCTCGTTCGTCACCTTCAACTCGGGAATCTCCACATGCGCATGCCCGACCAGAATCGCGTCGATGTCCGGCACCTGCTGCGCCACCAGCGCCGCCGAGTTCTCGACATACGGCAACTGATCACCGTACGACGACGTACCCGACGAACCCGAGTGCGCCGAGACCACGACCACGTCCGCACCCATCGCCTTCAGCTTCGGCACCCACTTCGCGGCCTGCTCCTCAAGACCCGGAAACGCCAGCTTCCCCTGGACATACGCCTTGTCCCAGATCGCGATACCAGGGTTGGTGAGACCCAGGATCGCCACCCTGACCGGCGCCGCCCCCTTCACGCAGACCGTCTTCATGACATACGGCGGGAACGCCGGCCGCAACGTCTTCGCGTCCACCGCGTTGGCGCCCAACAGCGGGAACCGCAACTGCGACTCGAACTTCCGCAGCGTCTCGATGCCGTAGTTGAACTCGTGGTTGCCCAGCGCCGCCGCGTCGTACCCGATCGCGTTCATCGCCTGCGCCATCGGATGCACCGGACCACCCTTCGCGGTGATCGGGTCCACCTTCGCGTAGTAGTACGTCAGCGGCGTGCCCTGGATCGTGTCGCCCGCGTCCAGCAGCAGAACGTTCTCCCGCCCCCTCTCGGCACGGATCTGGTTCACCAGCGTCGAGATACGCGCGAGCCCCTGAGCGTTACCGGCCTTGTCCGTGTACTCCGCGTTCTTGAAGTAGTCCCAGTTGAAGACATGACCATGCAGGTCCGTCGTCCCCAGCACGGTCAGCGCGTACCGCTTCGGCTGCCTGACGGGCTGCCCCGGCTTCCCGGCCTCCGCGGCCTGCGCCGCCGGAGCCGCAGCCGCCCCCGCGATCGCCACTCCCGCCCCGGTCACGGCGGACTTCTTCAGAAACTTCCGGCGGTTCAACGGCATGTCTCGAGCTCCTCGGGGATGGTCAACAACGCGCGTAGACAAAACGCGCGTAGATTCTGACCCGTCCATGACCGACGGCAACAGGCCCCGGAGGTTGCGATCTGATGACCAGAACGGTCAACTCCCGCCCGGCAAAAGGGAAAGGCGTGACATCGTGGGGCGTATGACCACACCACAGAACCCCCCGTACGGCACCCCCGACACCCCCCTCCTCGCCGTACGCGGCGAAGCCGAACTCGAAACCGACCCCGACCTCGCCCGCATCACCATCACCGTCACCGCACGAGGCCGCGACCGCCGCACCACCCTCGACGACCTCACCCGCCGCAACACCACGGTCGTCGAACTCATCAAGTCCTACGGCGACGCGGTGGAGGACGTCTCGACGGGCGCGGTGTCCATCACCCCGGAACTCGGCCAACGCGGCCGAGGCGAACGCGTCCGCGCCTACCACGGCCGCATCCACCTCACCGCCGAACTGACCGACTTCACCGCCCTCGGCGAACTCACCACCCGCCTCGCCGACCTCGACCTCACCCGCGTCGACGGCCCCACCTGGACCCTGCGCCCCGACTCACCCGTCCACCGCCGAGCCCGCCAACAGGCCGTCCAGGACGCCGTCCAACGGGCAAAGGAATACGCGGAAGCCCTGGGCACGACCGTCGGCGCACTCATCGAGCTCGCCGACACCGGAACCGGATCAGCGCTCGGCCGCTCCCAGGCCGCCTTCGGCCGCCGAATGCGCCGCATGTCGGCGGCAGCGGACGAGATGGAGTCCGCACCCGAACCCCTCGACCTCGAACCCGAGCGGATCCGAGTCCGCGCCGAGGTGAGCGCGCAATTCACGATGGTCCCGCCGACCCTGTGAATTCACCCGTTCGAGGAAAACCGGCGGGAGGATAGGCGGACGGAATATTGATGTGCTCATAAGAGCGGACCACCGCACAATTCAACAGTTGTCAACTCCCCTTCATTCAAACGTTGTTGGCCGGTCACGTCCCCCCAATTCGCTACCGCCCGGTACGGCATAGGCTCGACCCATGCGCCGAGCAAAAATCGTTTGTACCCTGGGCCCCGCCACCGACTCGTACGACCAGATCAAAGCCCTGGTCGACGCCGGAATGGACGTCGCCCGCCTCAACCTCAGCCACGGCAGCCACGCCGAACACGAGGAGCGCTACCACCGCGTCCGCAAGGCCTCCGACGACACCGGCCGCAGCGTCGGCATCCTCGCCGACCTTCAAGGCCCGAAGATCCGCCTCGGCCACTTCGAGGAAGGACCCGTACTCCTCGAACGCGACGACACCTTCACCATCACCGTCGAAGACGGCGTCGCAGGCGACGGCAAACGCTGCGGCACCACCTACGCCGGCCTCGCGAACGACGTCACACCGGGCGAACGCATCCTCGTCGACGACGGCAAAGTCTGCCTCGAAGTCACCGACGTCGTCGGCCACGAGGTCCACACCCGCGTGCTCGAAGGCGGAGTGATCTCCGACCACAAAGGCCTCAACCTCCCCGGCGTCGCCGTCTCCGTCCCCGCCCTCTCCAAGAAGGACGAGGAAGACCTGCGCTGGGCACTCCGCACAGGCTGCGACGTGATCGCCCTGTCGTTCGTACGCAGCGGCCGGGACATCCTGGACGTCCACCGGATCATGGACGAGGAAGGCCGCCGCCTCCCCGTCATCGCCAAGGTGGAGAAACCGCAGGCGGTGGAGGCCATCGACGACATCGTCGCGGCCTTCGACGGAATCATGGTCGCGAGAGGCGACCTCGGCGTCGAGATGCCCCTCGAACAGGTCCCGATCGTCCAAAAGCGAGCGATCAAACTGGCCAAGCGCAACGCCAAGCCGGTCATCGTCGCGACGCAGATGCTCGACTCCATGATCGAGAACTCCCGCCCGACACGCGCGGAAGCCTCGGACGTGGCGAACGCGATCATCGACGGCACCGACGCCGTCATGCTCTCCGGCGAGACAAGCGTGGGCAAATACGCGATCCAAACCGTCCGCACCATGGCGAAGATCGTCGAGGCGGCAGAGGAGGACATCCTCGCCAAGGGCCTCCCACCCCTCACCGAAAGCAACAAACCCCGCACCCAGGGCGGCGCCGTCGCCCGAGCAGCAGCAGAGATCGGCGACTTCCTCAACGCCAAACTCCTCGTCGCCTTCACCCAGACCGGCGACACGGCTCGCCGCCTTTCCCGCTACCGCTCCCCAATCCCCCTCCTGGCCTTCACCCCCGAACAGTCGACCCGCTCCCAGCTGAGCCTGACCTGGGGCTCGGAAACCTTCCTCGTCCCCCCGGTCGGCTCCACCGACGCGATGGTCGACCAGGTGGACGAGCTGCTGCTGAAGTACGGCCGCTGCCAGAAGGGCGACGTCATCGTGATCACGGCCGGCTCCCCGCCGGGGGTGTCGGGCTCGACGAACATGGTCCGCGTCCACCGCGTGGGGGAGGACGACAGCCCGGAGTAGGGGCCTGTCAGTGTTTGGGGCCTACGTGGGCTTCGAGGAGGGCGACTGAGGCTTTGCGGGCGACGGAGATGTTGTACGGGTTTCCGTTCCGGGTGCAGTGCGTCCACTCGACGCCCAACTTGTCGAGGGTGTCCGTGAAGAGCCGCCTGATGTCGTCGGAGACGTTGGTGAAGAAGTAGCGGGGGTATTCGTAGCGCTTGCGTTCACCGGCGACCATGCGGGTCGTCCAGTTGGTGACGCGGCATCCGTCGGAGTGGATCAGGCCTCGGATGAACTCCCAGGGGTGCGCGTCGACGATCGCTTGCTGCCAGGCTTCCAGTACGATCGGGCGCTCGTGTTTCTTGCCGGGGCCGTGCTGGGGGAACATGCAGGTCCAGTGTTTGGTGTACGACTTCACCTCGATGCAGCCTGGCTTGTAGCGCTGCTTGACGCTCGGCAGCGGCATCACCTTGCGCATGGCATCCTCGGCGGCGGCGATCAGGCCGGTCTGCGTTGCGTTGCAGAAGATGGAGAGGTGGTGCTGCTTGGGCTTCGAGACGATGTGGCCGTCCCCCAGATAGAGGCCCAGCAGGTACGAGTAGGCCACCTCATCGAATTCGCGCCCTGTGCACTGGGGGCAGTCGGTGGGGTGTTCATAGGTCTCGCCACGCATTCTGCGGTCCTCGTTGCGCCACCAGCCCATGGTCCCGCGAGGAATGTTGAGGCGTTCCGCGACGATGCGATTGGGGACGCCTGCCCGCATGAGTGCGACGGCCTGGGCGCGAATCGAAGGGCTGTGCTGTTCCATACGGTCACTGTGGGGTGAAGGTCGTAGCGACACGCAGCAAAAAGCGGATGTTCACGAGAACGGGAACATCCGCTTTCTAAGATCAACCTTAGAATTGAAGGAAAAGTGCCCCGGGTGGGATTCGAACCCACGCTGACGGTTGTTTGAGAACCGGGCCTCTGCCTCTGGGCTACCGGGGCTTCCTCTAAAATGAAGGTCAGCAGTCACCCGCCGTGCCCCCACCTTACCGCAGCTAGGTACGCTCTTGTCAGCAGTACCCCTGCCCTGAACGAGGAGCCCCCGTGACCGCCCCCGAGTCGCCCCAGCCCGTAGACGTGCCCGATGACGACAAGTCGCACGTGCCGCCGCTGACGACCCGTGTCGTCATCGCCGAGGACGAGGCCCTGATCCGGCTCGATCTCAAAGAGATGCTGGAGGAGGAGGGCTACAGCGTCGTCGGTGAGGCCGGTGACGGCGAGCAGGCGATCGAGCTGGCCCGCGAGCACCGGCCCGACCTCGTCATCCTCGACGTGAAGATGCCGAAGATGGACGGCATCTCCGCCGCCGAGAAGATCGCCGAGGAGCGCATCGCGCCGGTCCTCATGCTGACCGCCTTCTCGCAGCGCGACCTCGTCGAGCGGGCACGCGACGCCGGCGCCATGGCGTACCTCGTGAAGCCCTTCAGCAAGAGCGATGTCGTCCCGGCGATCGAGATGGCGGTGTCGCGGTTCAACGAGCTGAAGGAGCTGGAGAAGGAGGTCGCAGACCTCACGCTCCGTCTGGAGACCAGGAAGCTGGTCGACCGGGCGAAGTCGATCCTGCAGACGGAGTACGGGCTGACCGAGCCCGCCGCGTTCCGGTGGATCCAGAAGACGTCGATGGACCGGCGGATGTCGATGCAGCAGGTCGCCGAGGCCGTCATCCTGGACGCCGAGGAGAAGAAGGCCAACAAGGGCTGACCCCCGCAGCGCCTGTACATACGACGAGGCCCGCGCCCGGAGAAGGGGCGCGGGCCTCGTCGTAGCCGCTGTACCTCGGTGGTGCCTCAGTCCTCGCCGAGGTAGGCCTTGCGGACCGACTCGTCGTGGAGGAGGTCCTGGCCGGTGCCGGAGAGGACGATGTTGCCGACCTCCATGACGTGGCCGTGGTCGGCGAGCGAGAGGGCTGCCTGGGCGTTCTGCTCGATGAGCAGGATGGTCATGCCCTGGGACTTCAGCTCGACGATGGTGGCCATGATCTTCTGCATCATGATGGGGGAGAGGCCCATGGAGGGTTCGTCCAGCATGAGCAGCTTGGGCTGGGACATGAGCGCGCGGCCCATGGCGAGCATCTGCTGTTCGCCGCCGGAGAGGGTGCCCGCGGCCTGGTTGCGGCGTTCCCCGAGGATGGGGAAGAGGTCGTAGGCGCGCTGGATGTCCTTTTCGATGCCTTCTTTGTCCTTGCGGAGGAAGGCGCCGAGCTGGAGGTTTTCGAAGATCGTCAGGCGGGGGAAGATGTGTCGGCCTTCGGGGGAGTGGGCGAGGCCGAGGGAGACGATCTTGTGGGCGGGGATGCCGTTGAGTGGCTTGCCGTCGAACATGATCTTGCCCGAGGAGGGCTTGAGCAGGCCGGAGAGCGTGCGCAGGGTGGTGGTCTTGCCGGCGCCGTTGGTGCCGATGAGGGTGACGACCTGTCCTGCTTCGACGCTGAACGAGATGCCCTTGACGGCTTCGATCTTGCCGTAGGCGACCCTGAGGTCTTCGACCTCGAGCAGTGCGGTCACTGGGCTTCTCCCTTGGTGCTGGTGGTGCTGTCCGCGTCGACGGCTGCCGTGTGGGCGGCGGCCTCGGCGGCCTCGACCTCCGCTGCCTCGGCGGTCCCGGGGTCGCCTTCGAAGGGCTCACCGAGGTATGCGGCGATGACGCGTTCGTCGGCCTGGACGACGTCGGAGGTTCCTTCGACGAGTTTTTCGCCCTGGACGAGGACGGCGACGCGGTCGCTGAGGTTGAAGACGAAGCGCATGTCGTGCTCGATGAGGAGGACGGCGATGCCCTTGTCGCGGATGGCGAAGACGAGTTCTTCGGTGGCGCGGGTCTCCTGCGGGTTCATGCCGGCTGTGGGCTCGTCGAGGAGCAGTAGTCCGGGTTCGCTTGCCAGCGCTCGGGCGATTTCGAGCTTGCGCTGTTCGCCGTAGGGCAGGTTGCGGGCGAGGTGGTCGCGCTTGTGGGCGAGGCCGATGAACTCGAGGAGTTCCATGGCCCGGTCTTCGGAGGCCTTTTCGGCTTTCTTGAAGCCGGGGCCGCGCAGCAGGGCTGACCAGAGGCCTTCCTTGGTGCGGGTGTGGCGGCCGACGAGGACGTTTTCCAGGACGGTCATGTTGGCGAAGAGCCGGATGTTCTGGAAGGTGCGGGCGATGCCGGCCTTGGTCACCAGGTGGGGCTTGGGCGGTAGGACCTTGCCCTTGTAGGAGACGGTGCCTTCGGTGGGGACGTAGAGGCCGGTGAGGCAGTTGAAGAACGTCGTCTTGCCGGCGCCGTTGGGGCCGATGAGGCCGACGATTTCGCCGCTGTTGACGGTGAAGTCGACGGAGCGGACGGCGGTGAGGCCGCCGAAGCGCATGGTGACGTCGCGGGCTTCGAGTACAGGTGTGGTCATCTCAGGTCACGCCCCAGCCTTGGTGGCTGCCGGTTCGTCGGCGAGTGTTTCGGTGTCGGGTACGTCGAGTTGGCCGGTCTCGTGGAATTCGAGTTGGCGGCGGCGGTTGGCGACGATGCCCTCGGGTCGGAAGCGCATCAGGAGGATGAGTGCGAGGCCGAAGGCCAGCAGTGACTTTTCCTGGAGGAAGACGAGCTTCTCGGGGAGGAGGTAGAGGAGTGCGGCGCCGAGGAGGGGTCCGGCCACGGTGCCCATGCCGCCGAGGACGACTGCGGCGAGGAGGAAGGCCGAGTTGGGCGGCGTGGAGCCCGCGAACTGGTAGGGGTTCGGGACGACGCTGTAGGTGACGTGGGCGCTGACGGTGCCGGCGAGGCCGGCGAGGGAGGCGCCGAGTGCGAAGGCGATGAGCTTGACGCGGAAGCCGTTGATGCCCATGGCGGTGGCGGCGGTCTCGTCTTCGCGGATGGCGATCCAGGAGCGGCCGATGCGGGAGTCGGCGGCGCGTGTGTAGACGAGGACGACGATCGCCATGACCAGGACCATGAGGAGGTAGTAGTTGGCGAACCGGCCGAGGGTGAATCCGGCGATGTCGTGTGATTCCCCGAAGTTGAATCCGAAGAAGTCGAGGTCGGGGATGGAGGGGATGCCGTTGGGGCCGTTGGTGATGTCGGGGCCGGAGTCGCCGTCCATGTTGTTGACGGCGATGCGGAAGATCTCTCCGAAGCCGAGGGTCACGATGGCCAGGTAGTCGCCGCGCAGTCGCAGGGTGGGGGCGCCGATGAGGACGCCGAAGACGAGGGATGCGGCGGCGCCGGAGAGTGCGGCTGCCCAGAAGGGGAACTGGACGCCGGAGAACGTGGAGAATTCGGAGCCGGAGACGAGGGCCGCGGTGTAGGCGCCGACGCCGAGGAAGGCGACGTATCCGAGGTCGAGGAGGCCTGCGAGGCCGACGACGATGTTGAGTCCGAGGGCCACGGTCCCGAAGATGAGGATGTTGACGCCGATGTTGGCGTAGTGGTCGTCGGTCTGTGTGAAGGGGAAGGCGATGGCGGCGGCGAAGCCCATCGCGAGGGTGAAGCTGCGGTTGCCGGCGACGAGGTGTGAGAACCGGTCGAGGAGGCCGGCGGTGTGCATCGCCCAGACGGAGAAGACGACGACGATGAGGTAGCCGATGAAGAGTTCGCCGTACTCGGTGTCGATGCCGTAGGTGAAGGTGGCGAGTCCGAGGATGGCGACGGCGGTGATGACGAGTCGCTGCACCCAGCCGGCGGTGGCCTGTGGGGCGGGGATCTTGTCGGGCTTGGCGATGTAGATGCGCAGGGTTTCTTTTGCGGTTTTCTCGCCGGCGCCGGGTTCGGGCAGGGCGAGGGCGCCGATGACCGGCAGGAGTGAGGCGATGGCGGCGAAGAAGGCGCCGGGCTCGAGGTTGACGAGGCCGCCGAGGTCCGTGGTGATGGCTGTCACGGTGAACCAGGTGACGCCGAAGCCGCCGAGTGCGGTGAGTACGACGGGGGCGTTGTTGCGGGCGGGGACGAGCCAGCCGAGGCCCTTGACGCCGTAGAGGGACAGTGTGAAGAGGGCGGTGAGGAGGCCTGCGGTGAAGGTGAGCCACTGCAGGCCGCCGGGGTAGCCGTAGACGGTGAGGTCGCCGGGGAAGGCGGAGGTCCAGGTCCAGGCGAGGAAGGCGGAGGCTGCTGTGGCGATGCCGCCGGTGAGGGCGAGTGCGCGGGCCGCGCCGGAGGGGAGCGGGATGAGGCCGCGTGTGGCGGGCGCGGAGGTTGAGACGCTGTTCGCGGAGGGGGTCTTGGTGGTGTCTGTCATCTTGCTCACGCCCTGTCCGCGACGCGTTCACCGAGCAGACCTTGTGGTCTGAACAGCAGTACGAGGATAAGGAGGCAGAAGGCCCAGACGTTCGCCCAGCTCTGGCCGCCGAGCTGCTGCATGCCCGGGACTCCGTCGATGTAGGCGGAGGCGAGGGTTTCGGCGACGCCGAGGACGAGGCCGCCGAGCATGGCGCCGTAGATGTTGCCGATGCCGCCGAGGACGGCGGCGGTGAACGCCTTGAGGCCCATGAGGAAGCCCATGTCGTACTTGACGTTGCCGTATTTCATGCCGTACGCGACGGAGGCGACTGCGGCGAAGAAGCCGCCGATGGCGAAGGCGATGACGATGATGCGGTTGGTGTCGATGCCCATGAGCTGCGCGGTGTCGGGGTCCTGCGCGGTGGCCTGCATGGCGCGGCCGGTGCGGCTGCGGCGGACGAAGAGTGCGAGGGAGGCCATGCAGACGGCGGCGGCGACGATCAGGAAGATGTCGGCGTCCTTGATGGTGACGGAGCCGATTTCGTGGCTGCTGTCGAGGCCGGGGAAGGCGCGGGCGCGGTCGGCTTCGGGGTAGAAGTTGCGGACGACTTCCTGGAGTGCCAGGGAGAGGCCGATGGCGGTGATGAGTGGTGCCAGTCGCGGTGCTCCGCGCAGTGGTCGGTAGGCGAATCGTTCCGCTCCGACGGCGATGAGGACGGCGACGATTCCGCCGCCGATCAGCATCAGTGGTACGGCGACCACCATGGATACGTCGGAGGGGAGGACGAGGTAGACGGAGAGTGCGCCGAAGCCTCCGGTCATGAAGATCTCGCCGTGCGCGAAGTTGATGAGCTGGACGATGCCGTACACCATCGTGTAGCCGATGGCGATCAGCCCGTACATCGAGCCAAGAAGCAGCCCGTTGGCCAGCTGCTGCGGCAGGGTGTTCACCGCATGGCCTCCATAGTCGCTGGTCGTGCACGCACCCGTGCGGTGCGTGTGAGAGGTGGGGGTACATGGAGCGGGCCGCGCGGTCGGGGTCCTCCTTCCGCGCGGCCCGTCGTTGGTGCTACTGGGGGTTGGACCGTCAGCCGGCGTCGTAGGTGCCGGTCTTCACGGCCTTCCAGGCACCCTTTTCGACCTGGTAGACGGTGAGCTGCTTGTTGGTGGTGTCGCCGAACTCGTCGAACGAGACCTTGCCGCTGATGCCTTCGAAGTCGCTCTTCTGGACCCCGTCGACGACCGTGGAGCGCAGGGCGTTCATGTCGTCGGGGACCTTGCCGTCGTTGGCGTCGACGGCGGCCTTCACGGCGTTGATGATCGCCATGGTCGCGTCGTAGGAGTAGGCGCCGTAGGCGCCGTAGTCGCCCTTGTAGCCCTTGGACTTGTAGGTCTCGACGAAGGACTTGGCGGCGGGCAGGGTGTCGACGGGGACGCCGATGGCGGTCGCGAGGTCGCCCTCGGAGGCCTCGCCCGCGGTCTCGATGTAGGTGGTGGCGAACATGCCGTCACCGCCGAAGAGCGGGATCTCGACGCCGGCGTCCTTCATCTGCTTGGTGATCAGCGCGGACTCGTCGTACTGGCCACCGTAGTAGAGGAGGTCGGCGCCCGAGTTCTTGATCTTGGTGACGAGCGAGCTGAAGTCCTTGTCGCCGGTGTTCACGTGGTCGGTGGCGACGACCTTGCCGCCGAGCTTCGTGAACGCCTCGTTGAAGAGCTTCGCCAGGCCGGCGCCGTAGGTCTGCTTGTCGTCGACGACGAAGACCTTCTTCTTCTTGAGGTCGGTGTACGCGTATTCGGCCGCGAAGCCGCCCTGCAGGGCGTCGGTGGTGGCGGTGCGGAAGTACGTCTTGTACGGCCGCTTGGGGTCCGTCTGCCAGTTCTTGCCCATCGTCAACTCGGGGTTGGTGTTCGACGGGGAGACCTGGGCCATGTTGGCGGAGGCGAAGACCTGCTGCATCGACTGGGCGACGCCGGAGTTCAGCGGGCCGACCGCCGCGACGACGGTCTTGTCGCCGACCAGGGCGGTGGCGTTCTGCTGACCGTTGGCGGGCTGGGCCTTGTCGTCCAGGGCCTTGATCTTGAACGTGACGCCGTCCACCAGCTTCTTGCTGTTGGCGTCGTCGGCGGCGATCTGGGCGCCGTACTGGATGCCGAGGCCGGTGGTGGAGTTCTCACCGGAGAGCGGGGCGGACACACCGATGGTGATGGTGGTGCCGCTGCTGTCGGAGCCCTTGTCGTCGCTGTCGCGCGAACCGCAGGCGGTGAGGGTGAGTGCTCCCGCAGACAGCGCAGCGGTGATGGCGATGAGCGAACGTTGACGCACGTTCCAGTCCTTTCCCTGGGCGGCCCTCCCCCCTGGAAGAAGCCGAGTACTGCGCGGAGCCGGAGGGGTATTCCGGTCGCGCGGTGACTGGGCGTGACTCTATGGGGGTGGAGGTTACGGGGAGGAGGGTCTGAACCATGCTGTGACGCTCTTGTTATGACACGAGGTAATGCAGAGCGGTACTTGGCGGGTGGAACAGCGAATTTCAGGCCGATTCGCCCTGTCCGCATGGTGAGAACGTGCAGGATGCACCCCGGTGGGTTCAGGTGTCTCGGGCGTTTTGGTGATTACGTTGTTTCGTTGTTGCAGGCAACTTGCAGGGCCTGGGAGAGGTCCTGCGCATAGCGGGGGCCCAGGATGAAACTCTGGCCTTGTATTGCACGCACATTACGCAGAGTTACGTCAATGAAAGGCAGTGCGACGTTCTCCGGCACTTTCCCGCATTCCGTCACATGCATGGTGATCACGATCGTGCGGGCGGACCCCGCCTTCGTGCGGAAGGGGGCGCGGGGGGCCGAGGTCAGGGAGATGCCGGCGTACGGCTGTGACACGTGTGTCACGGTGACCGGTGGTCCGGATTCCACGCTCAGCCGTACCTCGAAGGCGAGCGTGTGCGGACGGGTGCCGGGCGGAACGGTGCGTTCCCCGAGATAGGTGACGCTGACGACCTGGGCGGGGAACGGTGGTTTCGGGGTGGCCTGTTCACGTTCGTCCGGACGGGTCGCGTGGAGAAGGGCGGCGCCCGCGAGGAGGGCGGCGGCGGTGAGGGCGGCGAGGGTGGTTCTGCGGTGGGCGGCGTAGAGGCGGGAGGGCCAGGAAAACCGGGAGAACCGGGTGAGGGGGGTGCGCGGGTGGGCCGGGGGAGTGGGGGCGCCGGTGGCGGGTCCCGTTGGGAGCGTCTCCCACGCGTGCGTGCCCTCGCCCGGCTCGACCGGGCCGATGCCGCTCACGTGCGCGGCTCCGGCCCTGCCGCCGCCCGCGCCCTGCGCGCCCCGCCCGTTGTCATGCCCCGACGCTAGGACGCCGGGGCGCCGGGCGGCAACGGGCCTTGCCGCGTGTCCTCTTGGGGCCGTCAGCCCGCCGTGGGGGCGTCCCGCAGCATGCAGGTCAGCCGGGCGGTGCACACCCGCCGCCCCTCCTCGTCGCTGATCACGATCTCGTACGTCGCGGTCGACCGCCCCCGGTGCACGGGCGTGGCCACCCCGGTGACCAGGCCGGAGCGGATGCCCCGGTGATGGGTGCAGTTCAGGTCGACACCGACAGCGAGCCTGCCGCGGCCGGCGTGCAGCATCGACCCGACCGAGCCGAGGGTCTCGGCCAGCACCGCGGAGGCGCCGCCGTGCAGCAGTCCGTAGGGCTGGGTGTTGCCCTCGACCGGCATGGTGCCGACGACCCGGTCCGCGGAGGCCTCGACGAGCTCCACACCCATACGGGTGCCCAGGTGCCCGGCCGGGGTCAGAACGTCGACGCCGATCGCGGCGTACTCGTCGATGACCTCCTGCGGGATGTTCATGTGCTGCTGCTCGCCCATGGGGCCGGGCTCCGTTCGTCGATCCGGGTCCAGTCACTGAGCAAACGCTCAGTCGGTCGAGGATTGTTCCAGACGCACCACGACGGACTTGCTGGCCGGGGTGTTGCTCGTGTCCGCGGTGGCGTCCAGCGGGACCAGCACGTTCGTCTCCGGGTAGTACGCGGCGGCGCAGCCCCGGGTCGTCGGGTACAGCACGACGCGGAAGCCGGGCGCCCGCCGTTCGACGCCGTCGCGCCACTCGCTGACCAGGTCCACGTACGATCCGTCCGCGAGCCCGAACGCGCGCGCGTCCTCGGCGTTGACCAGGACGACCCGCCGGCCGTTGCTGATGCCCCGGTAGCGGTCGTCGAGGCCGTAGATCGTGGTGTTGTACTGGTCGTGCGAGCGCAGCGTCTGCAGCAGCAGCCGGCCTTCGGGCAGCTTCGGGTACTCGACGGGCGCGGCGGTGAAGTTGGCCTTGCCGGTGGCCGTCGGGAAGCGGCGCTCGTCGCGGGGGGCGTGCGGGAGTGTGAAACCTCCGGGGCGACCAGCAGAACCCGTCACGCGCGCGTTGAAGTTCTCGAAGCCGGGGATCACGCGGGCGATCCGGTCGCGGATGGTCGCGTAGTCCTTCTCGAAGTCCTCCCACGGCACCTTGCTGTCCTCGCCGAGGACCCGGCGGGCCAGTCGGCTGACGATGGCCGGTTCGGACAGCAGGTGGTCGCTCGCGGGGGTCAGCCGGCCGCGGGAGGCGTGCACCATGCCCATGGAGTCCTCGACGGTCACGAACTGTTCTGTGCTTTTCCCGTTCGGGCCGACTTGCAGATCGCGTTCGGTGCGGCCGAGCGTCGGCAGGATCAGCGCACGCGCGCCCGTGACGACGTGCGAGCGGTTCAGCTTGGTCGACACGTGCACGGTCAGCCGGGCGCGCCGCATGGCGGCCTCGGTGACGTCGGTGTCGGGGGAGGCGGCGACGAAGTTGCCGCCCATGGCGAAGAACAGCTTCGCCTCGCCGTCGCGCAGGGCGCGGATGGCGCGCACCACGTCGAAGCCGTGCTCGCGCGGGGGTGCGAAGCCGAACTCCTTCTCCAGGGCGTCCAGGAAGGCTGGGGCCGGCCGCTCGAAGATGCCCATGGTGCGGTCGCCCTGCACGTTGGAGTGGCCGCGCACCGGGCACACGCCCGCGCCGGGGCGGCCGATGTTGCCGCGCAGGAGGAGGAAGTTGACCACCTCGCGGATGGTCGGCACGGAGTGCTTGTGCTGGGTGAGGCCCATGGCCCAGCAGACGATGGTGCGCTGGGAGGCGAGCACCATGCGCAGGGTCTGTTCGATCTGCGCGCGCGTGAGGCCGGTCGCGGTGAGTGTCTCGTCCCAGTCGGCGGCGCGGGCGGCCTCGGCGAACTCCTCGAAGCCGTGGGTGTGCTCGGCGACGAACGTCTCGTCGACGGCGCCGTCCGTCTCGAGGACGAGCTTGTTGAGGAGGCGGAAGAGTGCCTGGTCGCCGCCGATGCGGATCTGCAGGAACAGGTCGGTGAGGGCGGCGCCCTTGAGCATGCCCTGCGGGGTCTGCGGGTTCTTGAACCGCTCCAGGCCCGCCTCGGGCAGCGGGTTGACGCTGATGATCCGGGCGCCGCCGGCCTTGGCCTTCTCCAGGGCGGAGAGCATCCGGGGGTGGTTCGTGCCCGGGTTCTGGCCGGCGACGATGATCAGGTCGGCCTTGTGGAGGTCCTCCAGCAGGACGCTGCCCTTGCCGATGCCGATGGTCTCCGACAGGGCCGAGCCGGAGGACTCGTGGCACATGTTGGAGCAGTCCGGCAGGTTGTTCGTACCGAGTTCGCGGGCGAAGAGCTGGTAGAGGAACGCGGCCTCGTTGCTGGTGCGGCCCGAGGTGTAGAAGACGGCCTCGTCGGGGGAGGCGAGCGCGGCGGTCTCCTCGGCGATGATGTCGAAGGCGCGCTCCCAGGTGACCGGCTCGTAGTGCGTGCCGCCCTCGGGGAGGTACATGGGGTGGGTGAGCCGCCCCTGCTGGCCGAGCCAGTAGCCGCTGCGGGTGGCGAGGTCGGTGACGGGGTGGGCGGCGAAGAACTCCGGGGTGACGCGGCGCAGGGTCGCCTCTTCCGCGACCGCCTTCGCGCCGTTCTCGCAGAACTCCGCGGTGTGCCGGTGTTCCGGCTCGGGCCAGGCGCAGCCGGGGCAGTCGAAGCCGTTCTTCTGGTTGACCCGCAGCAGTGTCAGCGCGGTGCGTTTGACGCCCATCTGCTGCTGGGCGATCCGCAGGGAGTGTCCGACGGCCGACAGGCCCGCCGCCGAGTGCTTCGGCTCGGCGACCTCTGGCGCGTCCTGGACCGGATCGGCCTTGGGCGGCTTCGTTGCCATCGCACGCTCTCCTTCGTCCTGCTGTGTGCGCGGTGTGTTCGGCCGTGCACGGTGCGCACTGCGCTGTGTGACACGCCTCCGAATCCTCGCACGGGGTACTGACAGTCGAGGCGGTCGGGCGAGGACCGAGATCAATGGTTGCGTATGGAGCAATGGTTGCGGAAGGGGCAACGCGCCGGGAAAGCCGTGCCCGGGAGCCCACGGTTCGGAGGTGCCGGCGGACCGTGGGCGGGGCCGAGTGTCAGTGGGGCGTGGCAGGATCGGGGGCGTGGCAGAGACAGCATCGAAGAAGACCGAGACCCCCGACGGCGGCAGCCGCCCGCGCCTGATGCTCATGGACGGGCACTCGCTGGCCTACCGCGCGTTCTTCGCGCTGCCCGCGGAGAACTTCACCACCGCGACCGGCCAGCCGACGAACGCGATCTACGGCTTCGCGTCGATGCTGGCCAACACCCTGCGTGACGAGGCGCCCACGCACTTCGCGGTCGCCTTCGACGTCTCCCGCAAGACCTGGCGCTCGGAGGAGTTCACCGAGTACAAGGCGAACCGCTCGAAGACCCCGGACGAGTTCAAGGGCCAGGTCGAGCTGATCGGTGAGCTGCTCGACGCGATGCACGTCTCGCGGTTCGCGGTCGACGGCTTCGAGGCCGACGACGTCATCGCCACGCTCGCCACCCAGGCCGAGGCCGAGGGCTTCGAGGTGCTGATCGTCACCGGCGACCGCGACTCCTTCCAGCTCGTCACCGAGCACACCACCGTGCTGTACCCGACGAAGGGTGTCTCGGAGCTGACCCGGTTCACCCCGGAGAAGGTCGTCGAGAAGTACGGACTGACGCCCGCCCAGTACCCCGACTTCGCGGCGCTGCGCGGCGACCCGTCCGACAACCTCCCGGGCATCCCGGGCGTCGGCGAGAAGACGGCCGCGAAGTGGATCAACCAGTTCGGCTCGTTCGCGGACCTCGTCGAGCGCGTCGAGGAGGTCAAGGGCAAGGCCGGGCAGAACCTCCGCGACCACCTGGAGGCGGTCAAGCTCAACCGCCGCCTCACCGAGATGGTCCGCACCGTGGAACTGCCGAAGACGGTCACCGACCTGGAGCGCGCGCCGTACGACCGCACGGCCGTCGCGATGGTCCTGGACACCCTGGAGATCAGGAACCCCTCCCTGCGCGAGCGGCTCCTCGCCGTCGACCCGGGCGCCGCCGAGGCCGAGACGACCCCGGTGGTCACCGCCGGCGTCGAACTGGACGGCACCGTGCTGGGCACGGGCGAGCTGGCCGGCTGGCTCGCCGGGCACGCCGAGCGGCCCCTCGGTGTCGCCACCGTCGACACATGGGCGCTGGGCACCGGCTCGGTCGCCGAGATCGCGCTGGCCGACGCCGACGGCCCCGCCGCCTGGTTCGACCCGTCCCAGCTGGACGAGGCCGACGAGACGGCGTGGGCGGCCTGGCTGGCCGACGGGGACCGCCCCAAGGTCCTGCACAACGCCAAGGGCGCCATGCGTGTGTTCGCCGAGCACGGCTGGTCCGTCGCCGGCGTCCGTATGGACACCGCCCTCGCCGCCTACCTGGTCAAGCCGGGCCGCCGCTCCTTCGACCTGGACGCGCTGTCCCTGGAGTACCTGGGCCGCGAGCTCGCCCCGGCCGCCGCGGCCGACGGGCAGCTCGCCTTCGGCGCGGACGACGGCGCCGAGGCCGAGGCCCTCATGGTGCAGGCCCGCGCGATCCTCGACCTCGGAGAGGCATTCCGCGACAAGCTGGAGGAGGTCGGCGCGGCGGACCTGCTCCAGGACATGGAACTGCCCACCTCCGCCCTCCTCGCCCGCATGGAGCGGCACGGCATCGCCGCCGACCGCGCCCATCTCGAGGCCATGGAGCAGATGTTCGCCGGCGCCGTCCAGCAGGCCGTGAAGGAGGCGCACGCGGCGGCGGGGCACGAGTTCAACCTGGGCTCGCCCAAGCAGCTCCAGGAAGTCCTCTTCGGTGAACTGGCCCTGCCCAAGACCAAGAAGACCAAGACCGGTTACACCACCGACGCCGACGCCCTGGCCTGGCTCGCCGGCCAGACGGACAACGAACTGCCCGTCATCATGCTCCGCCACCGCGAGCAGGCGAAGCTCCGCGTCACCGTCGAGGGCCTGATCAAGACCATCGCCGCCGACGGTCGGATCCACACCACGTTCAACCAGACGGTCGCCGCGACCGGCCGTCTGTCGTCCACGGACCCCAACCTGCAGAACATCCCGGTCCGCACCGACGAGGGCCGCGCGATCCGCCGCGGCTTCGTCGTCGGCGAGGGCTTCGAGTCCCTGATGACCGCCGACTACAGCCAGATCGAACTGCGCGTGATGGCCCACCTCTCCGAGGACGAGGGCCTCATCCAGGCGTTCACCTCCGGCGAGGACCTGCACACCACGGCCGCCTCCCAGGTGTTCGGCGTCGAACCGTCCGCGGTGGACGCGGAGATGCGCCGCAAGATCAAGGCCATGTCGTACGGCCTGGCCTACGGCCTGTCCGCGTTCGGCCTGTCCCAGCAGCTGAACATCGAGGCGGGCGAGGCCCGCGCCCTGATGGACGCCTACTTCGAGCGCTTCGGCGGCGTCCGCGACTATCTGCGCCGCGCCGTCGACGAGGCCCGGGCGACCGGCTACACGGCGACCCTCTTCGGCCGCCGCCGCTACCTCCCCGACCTCAACAGCGACAACCGCCAGCGCCGGGAGGCAGCCGAGCGGATGGCCCTCAACGCGCCGATCCAGGGCACCGCGGCCGACATCGTCAAGATCGCCATGCTCAAGGTGGACGGCGCACTGCGCACGGCGGGCCTCACCTCCCGCATGCTGCTCCAGGTCCACGACGAAATCGTCCTGGAGATCGCCCCCGGCGAGCGGGCGGCCGTGGAGGAACTGGTCCGCCACGAGATGACCGAGGCCGTCCACCTCAGGGCCCCCCTGGACGTCTCGGTGGGCGCGGGGACGGACTGGGAGTCGGCGGCGCACTAGGGCGTGTTTCGAAAGTAGCGTCGTCCGCCCGTAGGGCGGGCCCGGCGGCGTCTGGTGCGTGCGATCGCAAGGCGGAGGGTCGCCCCG